>JAIRLA010000127.1 GCA_031259795.1 Azoarcus sp. | reverse complement strand
TCTGGCGCCTTGCACGCGAGCGCAGCGCTTCGGCCAAGGAGACCCAGGCTTTCCTCGCGCGCCTGTCCGGACGCCAGATGAAAGCCTCCCGCCCCGTCACCATGTCCGCCCTGCTCGCGGGCGTCTTTATGCTCTTGGCCATGCTCGAAACGCTCGAACACTATTCCCCGGCACAACTCAGGGGCTTCGCCAATTCTGTCCTGCATGATCCGCAGAACAGCTGGGGGGTTGGGAATGTGTAGATACCTATGCCCGCCAAGCGGGGGAGGGAAGGTTCATCGCAAGAACTCGCCATTGCGAAAGCCGCCCCCGCCTCACCATTGTGAAAGCCATCCCTTCGTCATTGCGAGAGCCCCCCTCTTCGTCATTGCGAGGAGCGCAGCGACGTGGCAATCCAGTTCGTTCCATGCGGAGCGTAGCGACGCTGTTTTCTCTGTGGTGGGGAGTGGTCGAGCGTCCTCTGCCTTCCTCCCTCTTTTTATCCGGCGGCGCTACGCGCCGGATGGAACGAACTGGGTTGCCGCGGTTGGATTCCACAGGAGAAATCGTGATTTTGTTACGACGGTGCAATGGCCGCCATATTCGTACTTTATGCATGTCGTGAATTTTTCGTTTTCGTACAGCAAGGGCAATTCATAGAATCTTTTAGAGTATTGATAGCCTTATTGTGTAGCTTCATATTGGCGATGTGAGAACATCCTTGATAAATCCCCTGCTCATGGCGTCAGTATTTTTGAATTGGATTCTGCATCTGGAGGAGAAATGAGCAATAAGAACATTGTGGATGACCGCAAGTTGATCATGCTGGTCGATGACAGCCTGGCCAATTTGATGGTCGGTAAAACAGCATTGTCAAATTCCTACAGGGTGTTGACTGTGGCATCCGCACGCAAAATGTTTGAAATGCTGAATAGCTACACCCCGGAATTGATTCTCCTGGATGTCGATATGCCGGAGATGAACGGTTACGAGGCCATCAAAATACTGAAAGGAAGCCCTGATACTTCAGATATTCCTGTTATTTTCCTGACCGCCATGAACGATGATAAAAGCGAACTCATGGGATTGAGTCTGGGGGCTGTGGATTATATCGCCAAACCTTTTTCCGCCGCGCTTTTGAAGAAGCGGGTGGAATTGCATTTGTTGATAGAATCCCAAAGAAAAACACTACTGGATTACAACGATAATCTCCAGAAAATGGTGGCGGAAAAAACGCAGACTGTCTTGAAGTTGCAAAATAAAGTATTGCGCGCAATGGCGGAACTGGTGGAAGGACGTGATACTGACACGGGCAATCATATTGGACGCACTCAACAATGCTTGCGAGTGTTGTTGACCGCCTTGATGAAAGAGGACTTGTACAGGGATCAGACGACCGGCTGGGATCTGGAATTATTGCTCCAATCTTCCCAGTTGCATGATGTCGGCAAAATTGCCATCCTGGACAGTATTCTCAAAAAACCCGGCAAGTTGACTGATGAAGAATTCCGGGAAATGAAAAATCATGTTGCTTTTGGCGTCAGTTTCATCGAGAGGCTCGAAGAAGACGAGGAGGACAGTCTTTTCTTGCGGCATGCCAAGACTTTTGCCAGGTATCATCACGAGAAATGGGATGGCACGGGCTACCCTGCCGGAATCGCCGGTATGGAAATCCCGCTCCTCGGGCGCTTGATGGCAATTGTCGATGTTTACGAAGCCTTGACTTCCGTGCGCCCATATAAAAATGCATTCGACCATTGGACATCAGTCGATATTATCCGGCAAGGCAAAGGAAAGCACTTCGATCCAATACTGGTCGAGTTGTTTGAAAAATGCTCGGAAGATTTGCGCCTGGTAACAGTGGCGGGACCGGCAAAATAATGGAAAGCGCGCCTTTCAGGACAATTTTCGTAACGGAGAACATAGTGGCAAAAGTGAATGCTCTATCCAGCGGCAATGAACAGGAACAGGGGAGGAAATATTCATGACAATGCCCTTGCCCTCGAAAAGATACTTTTTTGTTGTCAATCCGGTATGTTTCCACAGCAGCCGGGAAATGGATAATGTTATTGAAGGGATACACCGTTATTTCAGGGAACAAGATGCGGCAGCACAGACAAGCTCGGAGTACGCTGTTCATATTTCACGGTTTCCCCGCGACGCCATCGGTGCGATACGCCGGTTCGCGGGCGCGGCTTCGCCCGGCGCGCCGCTGCGGGTGTTCGCCGTGGGCGGCGACGGCATTTTGTTCGACTGCCTGAACGGTGTCGTGGGGTTGCCGAACGCGGAGTTGGGTACGATGCCTTACGGTACGGAAGACAGTTTTTACCGCGTTTTCGGGCAAAAGGACAAGAAGCTCTTTCGTTCCCTGGAAGCACAGATCAATGCACCTTCCATCCCGATGGATGCACTGTATTGCGGCAGTAATTATGCGTTGAGTTATTGTTTGGTCGGGCTGGAGTCATTGACCAACATCAGTTCCATGGTGTTGAAAAGCCGGCACGGTTTTTTATGGCGTTATATGCCCGATTTCCTTGTGCGGTTGGCATCCGCCTCGATTATCGCCAGACGCGCGCTCGCCAAGCAGAATTACCGGATATGGGTCGATGGCGAGGATTGGGGCGGTTCGCGCGCCATTATCAACATCGCCAACACGCCGATGTATTCGAGAGACAAAACCATTATTCCCGAGGCTGCGCCGTCCGATGGCTGGCTGGATGTGCTGTGCAGTGGAGATACGGATATCCTGAATACATTCAAAATGGTATCGTATTATGTGCACGGCAAGCACGCCGAGCATCCGGATTTGTTTTCATACCAACGGGCGAAAAAGGTTTTTGTAATTTCAGATAGTCCCTTGATGCTTGATCTGGATGGGGAAGTTTTTTACGATAAATATATTACGGTGGAAATACGACCTGGTGTAGTGCGCATTGTCACGCCAACCGGCGTGACGAACGAAGTCGCTTCGGGAGTGCAGCCATGAATTTCAAAAACAATCTGGGGAGAGGCTATTTCCGCTGGTCCGCCATTCTGGGAGTGGTTTGCGTACTTACCATCATATTTTCGAATCTGAAATATACCGCCGAATCCGACGCTGGTTTCGAGCTGATGATATTGTTTTGTGTTCTTTTGCCAATGTTGCTGCTTATCGTTCCAACGATGAGAAGAGTACATCGCTTGGTGAAGGGGAAAAGCGACAGGAATTGTTATTTGGCGGGCAATCTTTTTATTTTCCTCGGGATAATTATTTTTGTCAGTATCCAATTGCCACAATATATCAATGCGGGAGTTTGGGAGAACACGGTTTTTCTGTTATCCGCCTGTTTGCTACTTGTCGTCGTGATGGCGCTTCTGATGTGCTTTATGACGAATATTGAATTGATGTCGTATTTGATCCCGCTTCTCGTTTTTCTGGCGTTGACTGCCGACAGCATGTATGTGGCGGGACTGTCCTATTATTTCGATGCCTGCATTTGCCTGATCGGTATTGGCGCGATCTACGGAAAATATAGATCCCTGTTGTTTTTGGCCATTACGGAAGCGGTCATTGTTTTTCTCTTGCTGTTGGCGGAAGTGCCCTTGCTGGGCAGGGAAATAAGCTTCGACGGGATACTTGTGAAATGGGAGTTCAGTGTTTTTGCCGCATTCCTCTTTTTGGTATTGGCGCGCTTGGCTTCCGACAAGAATTTACGCTCCTTCCGAGCGGAAAAGGTTTTCGTTTCTTTCATGGCAACTACGCCCAATGTCGTCGCCATGGTGGATCGAATGAACCGCGTTACTCACCTCAGCGAGCCAATGGCAAGACTGGCACATATCGAAAGTGCAAAACTGGCCATCGGGCGTCCGTTGGTCGATCTTTTTCATCGAATGAACATGAAACTGATGATCAGCGACATTTTCGAATGCGATGGATACTACGAAAATACGATCGAGGTGGAGGAGGACGGTGAATCGTGGCATTTCAGGATCATATCCGATTTGCTCGAAGATGAAGAAAGCGGCGTGGCGGGCAGGTTCGTGGATATCAGCGATGTCACGCAACTGGTGGAGGCTCGTCTGGAAGCGGAGCGCGCCAACCGTTCCAAGAGTGCATTCCTGGCGAAAATGTCGCATGAAATACGCACGCCGATGAACGCCGTTATCGGTATGAGCGAGCTGATCCTGCGCGATGACGCTCCGCAGACCACCAAGTCTTACGCGGCGGACATCAAACAGGCGGGTTCGAATTTGCTTGCCCTGATCGACGATATTCTTGATTTTTCCAAAATAGAATCCGGAAAGTTGGAAAATGTGAACGTGGAATACGATCTTGGTTCTTTGCTTAATGATGTTATTACGATCATCCGGATGCGTTTATTGGAAAAGCCGGTGCGCTTTTCTGTCTATGTTGATAGCTGCCTGCCGGGGATGATAATCGGCGATGAGATGCGAGTTCGCCAAATATTGTTGAACCTGTTGAGTAATGCGGCCAAGTATACGAGAAAAGGCCATATTTTCCTCTCCATTAACGGCAAGAGAGTCGGGACGGATGTGGTGGATATTTGTTGCGAGGTGCGTGATACCGGAATAGGCATCAAAGAAGAAGACATGGACAAATTGTTTGGCGATTTTGTCCAGATCGATTCTGTCAAAAACAAGGGCATTGAAGGTACCGGCCTGGGGCTTGCCATCAGCCGCAACCTGAGCCGGATGATGGGAGGGGATATTACTGTCAAGAGTGTTTATGGTGAAGGCTCTACCTTTACCGCGACGTTTTTGCAGGGTATCCGGGAATATCGCCGTTTTGCGGAGGTGCTGGAACCGGAAAAGAAAAGCGTCCTGGTGTATGAGCCGCAGCGGGGCTATGTCGATTATATTATTTCGGCTGTTCGCAACCTTGGCGTATTTTGCGGAAGTGCGCAGACTCATGAGGATTTCGTCGATGAATTGCTTGCTCACGATTACGCTTTTGTGTTTTCGCCGCGTCACTTGATGGCGGAAGTCATTGCCGAAGGAGGGCGGCTCGCTCCCGGCGCCGTGCCGGTGCTCCTCGATGCCGAACCGGACGAACCAATGCCGGGAAGCAATGTACGCACATTGATCATGCCGACTTACGCTCCCTCTATCGCCAATATCCTGAATGGCCTGCTGGACGCGAAACATTATGCGCGCGTCGCTGAAAATGGCGTCCGCTTCATCCTGCCCGGCGCGCGCGTCCTGGTTGTGGACGATCTCGCCACGAACCTGCGCGTGGCCCAGGGACTCATGGCCATCTACGAGTTGCAGATCGATTGTGCCGCGAGCGGACACGAGGCCATTGAATTGGCGCGTCGCCAGTGCTACGACATTATTTTCATGGACCATATGATGCCGGGAATGGACGGCCTGGAAGCCGTTCACATCATTCGAAATCTGGAAGGCGAATATTTCAGGAAAGTACCCATTATCGTACTCACCGCCAATGCTGTTTCCGGGATGCGGGAAATGTTTCTCGAAAACGGTTTCGACGATTTCCTTTCAAAACCGATAGAAGTTGCCAAACTCGATGCCATCCTGAGTCACTGGATACCGAAAGAAAAGCGCCAGGATGCGCCGCAAGTGGTGAAAAAAGAGATAAAGACCGAGGCGATCATGTATTTGTCGGGGATCGAGGGCCTGGATATCGCCACGGGGGTATCCAGTGTGGGTGGTTCCGAAGAACGTTACCTGAGTCTTCTCGATGTTTTCCGGCAGGATGTGGAGCAACGCCTCCCCTTGCTGGAAGTGCCGGCCTTGCCTGAGGAATTGAAAGCTTTTACGACCAGTGTTCATGCCCTGAAGAATGCGATCGCCAATGTTGGCGCGCAGGCTTTGTCAAAGTCGGCGGCTTTGCTGGAATCCGCCGGACACCGTGGCGACAGCGCCTTCATTCGCCAGAATCTGGAGAAATTCCGCTCCGGACTGGCCAACCTGAGCGCACGGATAGGCAAGACGCTCGCGGAAGCGCAATCCAGCAATGCGTCGAGGAATGAAAACGACGCCGCCGCCCCGGAACTGGAGCGTCAGACCCTGGCCCGGTTGAGGGCGGCGTTGGAAGCGGGCGATCTGGACGGCATGGACGCCGCGCTGTCGGCCTTGCAATCGCAGCCGCTCAGTAACGAAAAACACGAGGCCGTCTCAAAGCTCGTCGGACTGGTGCTTGTTTCGGAATTCGACGAAGCCTTGCGCTTGCTCGATACGATGTAAGCGGCGCGACCGGAAAAACCCGATCCGCCAAGCGATCCATGACGACCCTGTTCGGCGCCTTGCCGTAATCGCCTTGTGGGCGCCGGGCTGATGGTATTTCAGCCGATGCGCTGGATGTCGACGACGACGGATGCCCGATACTGCTTCCACTTCACGAGGATGACATAGGAGCGCGGCGAGGCGACGCTGGTCAGCCAGTCGCGCTCGGTGGCCTGCGTGACCGGCACGGAAATTTGCATGCTCTCGCCAAAATGCTTGCGGGCGTTGCCGGAAATCGTATTGGCGATTTCGCCGACCGCGTCCAGCAGGCGCTCGTCGCCCCGGTCCGGTTCCTGCATGGCGAGCAGGAGATGCGCGACCATGACGCGCGGCGCCGAAAAATACACGCGTCCGGTGAACTCCCCGGAGAGGGTGATGAAACTGGTCAGGTCGAACGTCGTGGGCGAGATGCCGCCTTCCACCAGATAAGCGGAGCGGATCTCCACTTTTTCCTGGGTGATCTGGAAGAAAAAAGAACTGACGGCCTCCACGAAGCTCTGGATGTCGTGTTCATTGATGGGAGTGGTGGTGCTCATGAGTGTGTAAGCTCCAGCAAGGCTGCGACCAGTTCTTCGTCGGTAAATGGCTTGTAGAGAAAACCGCGCGCGCCTTTTTTCAGGGCTTTCAGGGCCGTGGCCTTGTCGCTCAGCGCGGAAATGACGAGAATATTGCATTCAGGATGAAGGCTGATCATTTTCTCCGTGCAATCGACCCCATCCATTCCCGGCATGGTGATGTCCATGGTCACGATGTCCGGGGGATTCTGCAAAAAGAGCGTGATGGCTTCCACGCCGTTGCGGGCCATGCCAACCACGTCGATGGAAACCAGGCGCGAATTACCCAGGACGCGCGCAATGCGGCTTCTGATAATCGCGGAATCGTCAACGATCAGGAGTTTCATTTCAGTGTCTATCCTGCCGTGTTGAATTGAATGTGGAATTCAGTGAACATGTTCGGGCGGCTCCTGACCAGCATGCGACCATTGAAGCTCTTCACCTTTTCCAGGACGATATCCAGGCCGACGCCATGCCCCGCATCCCGGTCCGCTTTCGCCGCGGAAGATACGCCCGGCTGGAAAATGAGCTGGGCGATTTCTTCGTCGCTCATGGCCGCCGCTTCTTCCTTGCTCAGGCGGCCGCTTTCCACCAAGCGCGCGCGCAGGCGTTCGGGCACGATGCCGCACCCGTCGTCTCGCACGGTGAAGTCGTAATGGTTGTTGCCCAGATATTCGCACAAGAGGCACAAGGCTCCCGTTTTGGGTTTTTGGCGGTTACTGCGTTCTTCCGGTGTTTCGATCCCGTGCGACAAGGCATTGCGGACGAGCTGGATGGAGATGCTTTGCAACTCTTGCACGATATGTTTGGGCAGGGATGAGAGTTTTTCGAGTTGACATGATACCTCGACATCCTTGCCGTGATCCATAGCGATGCGGCGCGCCAGGTCCGTGATCTGCTGGACGAACGGGTTCGTCTGCGCCTCCGTCCTGGTTTCGCCCGCATTGCCCGCCTCCGGCGCCTGCGCGCCCAAGGCTTCGCCGAGGCGCGAGACGACGAAGGAAAGCGAGGAGTAGCGCTCGTAGAAGCCTTCCAGCAGCACGGCGATGCGCAGCATCTGCTCGCCGCTCAATCCTTCCCGGTCGCTGTTTTCGCGCATGCCGACCATTTCCTGCTCGCTGGCGTGGGCGTACTCTTCCAGCGCGTCGATGCCGAGCACCGCCGCTTCGCCCTTGATGCCGTGTACGAGGCGCATGACGTAATTCAGGGTGTGCAGGCGCTCGCGGTCGTTTTCCTGGGTCTCGCTCAGTTTCTTGTTGATTTGCGCCAGCGATTCGCCGGTGTTGTCGATGAAGAGCCGGAGCGAGTCGAAATCGCTGCCCGCCAGCCGCAGCAAGGCCTCGATTTCGATCTTCGCCCTGCTCTTCGCCTGTTCGAGTTGCTGCGCCAGCAAGACTTTCTCGGTCGTGTCCTGTACCGTCACCAGGATGTGCGAAATCACGCCGTCTATGATGACCCGGTTGAAGAACAGCGACAGGTAGCGATTCTGGATGCCGCCGAACTTGTCGACCATGGTGACCGGGACGTCGGTCAGCGGGTTGAGGCTGGTGACCAGGGATTCCTTCACCCTTTCGCCCAGGAGCAACTCGATGTAATCCACCGCGGACTCGTAAGTCTCCCGCGAGACCATGCCCTGCAAGATGGGCAGGAAGTCCATGCCGGGTTCGATGTCCCGGTGCAGCATGATGGGCAGGGAGCTTGAGAATTGCGTGCCCAGTTTCTTTTCCTTGCTCAACAGGAACAGTCCTTCGTGGACGGTCGTCAGGATCTCGTGGGTTTCGTGGCGCGCCTGCGCGAGTTGTTTGTCGCTGGCCATCAGGTTCCGGATGGAGACGACGACGGTGTAGCTGAAGTTGACGAACGCCACGATGATGCCGATGGTCAGGACGATCCGCAGGGTACTGGCGCGCTGGTTGGCGACGACTTCCAGATCGGTGGTCAGATCGTTCATGAGACGCAGGACTTCCAGATTGTTGGCCTGGGCATAGGCGACCGCGGCTTCGAGGGCGTGGACGTCCGTGACGCTGGTCTTGCCCAGCAGCGGCTGCAACAATTCCAGGTACGGCGTCCAGATTTCATAGGCGTCCGCCACGATTTGCCGGGATTTGTCCGTTTCGACCTGGACCAGGAAAGCCGGTTTGCCATCGCCGCCGGTGACGTTGTCGCCATCGCGGAATCCCTTGAGCGTGGTATTGAAAAGTCTCACCGTGAGGTCGAGTTCTTTCAGGTTTTTCTCGACTCCCGCGTCATCGTTCGCTTCCACGCTGCGCTGCGTCAACAGCAGCACTTTTGTCATGCGCTGCGAAAGCATCCGCTGCCGCCCCGAAAGGTTGATCGAAATGGCGGATTCGTCGGCTTTGTAAGTATTGTAGAAATTGATGCCAATTACGACCGAATCGGCGACCATAAACAAAATCACGGCGAAAATGATCTTGCGATATCGTGCAAAGATGCCTTGTGTGCGATGTGAGTCCATCAGATGACCTCGTATAAGGAAGCAACCCCTAATTGCATAGACAACGGTATTACTTTATCTTCTTGAAAGCGCATTGACGCGAGAATAATTGCCATCTTGCGGAAAGTCCTTATTCGGGGATGGTGTTTCATTCGTTCGTTGTATATGCGCTTCGTGGCGAAGGACGGGAACAAGCTCAAGCAGCAAGTGACGATGATCGGGGAGATGCCGGAGCAGGATTTATTGTAGTAGTGAAATACTTTTTGCGGCCGGAAAAAATACGCAGGAGACTTTTTTTGTATCGCCGCGCACTGGACAGGGCGGATTTTTGTTGAAAGAGATGGTGCGGAAAGTCCCGGTCGGGGCGCCGATCGGGGATCGGGGATCGGAAAAAACGATCGGGCGCTTTCGCGCCCGATCATTTTTTCTCGATTTCGCGCCCGTGCGTCAGGCGGCCAGCGCCGGGCGGCGCAGATGCCAGTCGGTGGCTTGCTGGAAGCGGTGCGCGGCGGTGAGCAGGCGCGTTTCGGAAAAATAGTCGCCGATCAGTTGCAGCCCGACCGGCAGTCCGCTGGCGTCGAAGCCGCAGGGATGGGAGATGCCCGGCAGGCCGGCGAGGTTGACCGGCGTGGTGTAGATGTCGGCGAGGTACATCTGCACGGGGTCGTTGCGCATCGCTCCCAGCGGCCAGGCGGTCACCGGAGAAGTGGGACTGGCGATCAGGTCGCATGCGCCGAAGGCGCGGCGGAAATCCCCGGCGATCAGGCGGCGCAATTTTTGCGCTTGCAGGTAATAGGCGTCGTAATAGCCGTGGGACAGGACGTAAGTGCCGATCAGGATGCGGCGCTGGACCTCCGCGCCAAAGCCTTCGCCGCGGCTCTTGCGGTACATGTCGGCGAGGTCGGTGAATTCGGCGGCGCGGCGCCCGTAGCGCACGCCATCGAAACGGGAAAGATTGCTCGATGCCTCGGCCATGGCGATGACATAATAAGCGGGGATCGCCAGCCTGGCGTTGGGGAGATCCACTTCACGGGTCGTCGCGCCCAGGGCGCGGTATTGCGCCAGCGCCGCGTCGACGGCGGCGCGGATATCGCCGCTCATGCCGTCGCCGAAGAATTCGCGGGGCAGGCCGATGGTCAGATTGGCGAGCGGTCTGGCGGCGTCGACGGGCGCGGCGGCGAGCGCGGCGGCGTAGTCTTCCGCCGGGCGGTCGAGGCTGGTCGAGTCGCGCGCGTCGAATCCGGTCATGGCCGCGAGCAACGAGGCGCAATCCTCGGCGGAGGCGCCGAAGGCGCCGCCCTGATCGAGCGAGGACGCGTAGGCGATGAGACCGTAGCGGCTCACGAGGCCGTAAGTCGGCTTGATGCCGGTGACGCCGCAGAAAGAGGCGGGCTGGCGCACGGAGCCGCCGGTGTCGGTGCCGGTGGCGATCGGCGCGAGCCGCGCCGCGACCGCCGCCGCCGAACCGCCCGAGGAACCGCCGGATACATGGCCGGGCTTCCACGGGTTCACGACCGGGCCGAAATACGATGTCTCGCTCGACGAACCCATGGCGAATTCGTCCATGTTGGTCTTGCCCAGGTTCACCGCCCCGGCTTTTTTCAGCAGGGCGACGACATGCGCGTCGTAAGGGCTGGTGAAGTTGGACAGCATTTTCGAGGCGCAGGTGGCGAGCATGCCTTCGGCGCAGAACACATCCTTGTGGGCGAGCGGGATGCCGGTGAGCGGCCCGCTCTCGCGCCTGGCGATGCGCGCGTCGGCGGCGCGCGCTTCGGCGAGCGTCCGTTCGCGTTCGACGGTGATGAAGGCGTTGAGCGCGGAATCGAGCGCTTCGATGCGGTCGAGGAAAAGCGTGGCGAGTTCGACGCTGGAGATGGCTTTTGTGTCCAGTGCGTGACGCAGGACGGCAATGGGCGCGTCGAAAAGTGGCGCATTGTTCATGGTGCGGCGGAGAAAACGGGTGAATTGGGACAAAAAACAGCGGTTATCCGGCTATTCTATGACCTTGGGTACAAGGTAGAGTCCGGCCTCGGCGTGCGGGGCGATGGCCTGGAACGCGGCGCGGCGGTCGGTTTCGGTGACGGCGTCTTCGCGCAGGCGGGCGGCCAGTTCTTGCGGGTGGCTCATGGGTTCAATGCCATTCGTGTCGATAGCCTGCATTTGCGCGATGAGGGCGAGAATGTCATCGAGTTGCGCGCGCGTGGCGTCGATGGCGTCGTCCGAAACCGCCAGGCGGGCCAGGTGAGCCAGGCGGCCGACTTGTTCATTGGAGAGCGACATGTAAAAAAAACCTGCTGAATTCGCAAAGGATTGTAGGGTATCATAACCTACTCTTGGTTCCCCCCTCCTCCCCGGGCGCGTGTTTCGCATTTTGCCGGCGCCGCTCACTGGTTTCGGAATTTCTTATGTTCGGTTTCTTGCGTTCTTATTTTTCCAGCGATCTGGCGATCGATCTGGGTACGGCCAATACGTTGGTCTATGTGCGCGGCAAGGGCATCGTCCTCGATGAACCTTCGGTGGTGGCGATCCGCACCGAAGGCGGCCCCAATTCCAAATACAGAATCCAGGCGGTGGGGCACGAAGCCAAGCAAATGCTCGGCAAGACGCCAAAAAACATCGAGGCGATCCGGCCAATGAAAGACGGCGTGATCGCCGATTTCGAAGTCACCGAGCAGATGATAAAGAGATTCATCAAGCGGGTGCGCGATTCCCGCCTGCTCTCGCCCACCCGGATCATCATCTGTGTGCCTTGCGGTTCGACCCAGGTCGAACGCCGCGCCATCCGGGACGCCGCGCTGGCGGCGGGCGCGACACAGGTCAAATTGATCGAGGAGCCGATGGCCGCGGCCATCGGCGCGGGGCTGCCGGTACTGGACGCGCTTGGCTCGATGGTGGTCGACATCGGCGGCGGCACCACCGAGGTCGGGGTGATTTCGCTGGGCGGCATGGTCTACCGGGGCAGCGTCCGGGTCGGAGGCGACAAGTTCGACGAATCCATCGTCAATTACATTCGCCGCAATTACGGCATGCTGATCGGCGATACCACCGCCGAAAACATCAAAAAAGAGATCGGTTCCGCGTTTCCCGGTTCGGAAGTGCGCGAGATGGAAGTCAAGGGCCGCAATCTCGCCGAGGGCATCCCGCGCAGCTTCACGATTTCGTCCAACGAAATTCTCGAAGCGCTCACCGAGCCGATCAATCAGATCGTTTCCTCGGTCAAGATCGCCCTGGAGGAGACGCCGCCCGAATTGGGCGCGGACATCGCCGACCGCGGCTTGGTACTGACCGGCGGCGGCGCGTTATTGCGCGATCTCGACCGTTTGCTGATGGAGGAAACCGGCCTGCCCGTGATCGTCGCCGATGAACCGCTGACCTGCGTGGCGCGCGGTTGCGGCATGGCGCTCGACAAGCTGGACACGCTGGGCCCCATCTTCACCTCGGACTGAATTCACATCGACAACCGCTAGCATTCATGGCGCGTCTCGCGCGCGCCGCTGCCCGGGGACTGCTGGATGCCTTCCGCCGATTTTCAAACGCTCCCGGTTTTCAAGCGCGGCGCCAAAGTGCGCTCGCGTCTGTTGCTGTTCGTCACGCTCTGCCTGGCGATGCTGGCGGCCGACATGCATTTCCGTTATCTCGAAACCTTGCGCCAGGTCTTGTCGGTGGTGACCTATCCCTTGCAACGGATCTCTTCCGAGCCGATCATGGCGGCGCGCGACGCTTCGGTGTATTTCACCACGCTGGCGAAAGTGCAGATCGAGAATGCCGATCTGCGCCGCCGGCAACTCGATGTCGCCGAGCAGCGCTTGCGTTTCGAGCAACTCGAACAGGAAAACGCGCAACTGCGCGCCCTGCTCGACATGGCCAAGCGCGTGCGCACGCGCAGCGTCGCCGCCGAGGTGCTCTACAACGCGCCCGATCCGTTTTCCCGCAAGGTCATTCTCGATCGCGGCGCGCGCGGAAACGTGGAGGCCGGACAAGCGGTGATTGATGCCGATGGCGTGCTCGGACAGGTGACGCGGGTGTATCCGATCCAGTCCGAGGTCACGCTCGTCACCGACCGCAATCAGGCTGTCCCGGTGCAGGTCGAGCGCAATGGCCTGCGCGGCGTCGTGTTCGGTACCGGGCGCGGCGGGCTTGAACTGCGTTTCGTGCTCGCCAATGCCGACATCCGGGTGGGCGACCGCTTATTGACCTCGGGGCTCGATGGCATGTTCGTGCCCGGCCTGCCCGTGGCCGTGGTCGAGAACGTCGAGAGCGACTCCGATGCGTTTGCCCGTGTCGCCTGTCGACCGTTGGGCGGCGTCGAGCGCAGCGCGCGCGTGCTGGTGCTGGGGCGCGCGGAATTGCCGCCGCCGCCGCCGAAGCCGGATAGCGAAGCGCCGCTGGCGGCGCGGAGCGAAGCGGGCGCCGGAAAGGGCAGGGCGAAAACCGGGAAGAACGAGGCGGGCGCGGAAAAGAGCGGGGCGGGAACTCGCAGGCGCGGGGCGAAAAACAGCAAGGGCGAAGCAGAAACCGGAAAGAAATAGCGGACAGGCCATGCAGCAATTCACCAACCATTCCAACCGCATCCAGCAGCCGGCGAAGGCGTGGCTCGTTTATTTGAGTCTTTGCATCGCCCTTGGCCTGGATTACGTTCCCACGGGCGCGTTGCCGGGCGTGCCCGACTGGATGGCGCTGGCGCTGGCGTTCTGGAGCATCCGCGAGCCCGCGCGCGTCGGCATGGGAACCGGGTTCCTTTTCGGCGTGCTGGTCGATATTGGCCAGGGGGCGGCGATGGGCCAGCACGCGCTGGCCTACGTGGTGCTCGCTTTCCTGTCCAACGGGCTGGCGCGGCGGGTCATGTGGTTTCCCGTGTTGGTGCAGGCATTGCACGTATTGCCGATATTGTTGGTGGCGCAAGGGCTGATGGTCGCGGTGCGGGTCGTCGCCGGAGACGAATTCCCCGGCTGGTGGTATTTCCTGTCCAGCGCCACCGGAGCGATCCTGTGGCTGCCGCTGGATTACCTGCTGCCGCAGCAGCTCCAGCCGGTCGACCGCGATGAAAACAGGCCGATCTGAGATGGCGGAATGAATAATGGCGGAATGAAGACCTTCTACGCGCCCGACGAAGACGACGTGCAGAACTTCCGCCTGCGCGTGTTCGTGGCCTGCGTGTTCGCGTTCGCCTGTTGCCTCCTGCTGGCGACGCGGCTCTATATCCTGCAAGTCGTGCGCCACGATCATTTCTACAGCAAGTCCGAAGGCAACCGCACCGCCCTGTTGCCGCTCGTGCCGCATCGCGGCGACATCATCGACCGCAATGGCGTCATGCTGGCGCGCAATTTCATCGCCTATACGCTGGAAATCGACGGCAAGCAGAGCAAGAAAAAACAAAACGAGACGATCGACGCGCTCGCCTCGATCATCGCCATAGAGTCCAGGGACCGGCAGCGTTTCGACACCTTCCTCGTCGAAAACCGCCGCCACCGCAGCGCGCCGATCCGCACCCGCCTGAGCGACGAGGAAGTGGCGCGCTTCATCGGCCAGCGTTACCGCTTTCCCGGCGTCGAAGTGCAGGCGCGGCTGTTCCGCGACTATCCGCACGGCAAGCTGGCCTCGCACCTCATCGGCTATATCAGCAGCATCAGCGAAAATGACGTCGAACGTATCGAGGAGGAGGGCGAGACCGCCAACTACCGCGGCAGCAAGAATATCGGCAAGGCCGGCGTGGAAGCGGTCTACGAGGCCGATCTGCATGGCGTCACCGGCGCCGAGCAGATCGAGAAGACCGCCGGCGGGTACGCGGTGCGCAGTCTGTCGAACAAGCCCTCGGTGTCGGGCAACAGTATCGAACTGTCCATCGACATCGAATTGCAGAAAGTCGCCGAAGCCGCTTTCGGCGAACGGCGCGGCGCGCTGGTGGCGATCGAACCGGCGAGCGGCGAAGTGCTCGCGCTGGCGTCGATGCCGACGTTCGACCCCAATCTGTTCGTCGATGGCATCTCCGGCATGGACTGGCGGATGCTCCGCGATTCGCCCGACAAACCCTTGCTCAACCGCGCCATCAACAGCGCCTATCCGCCCGGTTCGACCTTCAAGCCCTTCATGGCGCTGGCGGGACTGGCCGCTGGCAAGCGCACCGTCGAGAGACTCTACCCCGATCCCGGCGGTTTCTGGTTCGGCAACCACTTTTTCAAGGACGACAAGAAGGGCGGCCACGGCATGGTCAATCTGCACAAATCCATCGTCGTGTCGTGCAACACTTATTACTACGTGCTGGCCAACGACCTGGGCATCGACACCATTGCCGCTTCCATGGCCTGGTTCGGCCTCGGCGCGCGCACCGGCGTGGATTTGCCCAATGAGAGCGTGGGCATCCTGCCGTCGCCGGAATGGAAGCGCAAGGCCTTCAAGACCCGGGAACAGCAAAAATGGTATGCCGGCGAGACGATCTCGGTGGGGATCGGCCAGGGCTACAACGCCTATACGCCCATCCAGATGGCGAACGCGCTGGCGGCGGTGGCCAATGGCGGCAAGCTGATGCGTCCGCGCGTCGTGCGCGCGATCATCGACGACAAAGGGCAGCGGTACGTGCAATCGCCCGAACTCGTCAGGGAGATTCCCATCAAGCCCGAGCACTTCGCCGCGGTGCGCAAGGCGATGGAAGACGTCACCCGCTTCGGCACCGGCGCGCGCGCCTTCGCCGGCGCGCCTTACCGCGCCGGGGGCAAGACCGGCACGGCGCAGGTGCTTGCGCTCAAGAGCGGACAAAGATACGGTGAAACCTGCAAGACCAACCCGCGCCTGTGCGATCACTCCTGGTTCATCGCCTACGCCCCGGCGGAAGAGCCGAAGATCGCGCTCGCGGTGTTCGTGGAAAACGGCGGCTGGGGCGCGGCGGCGGCGGCGCCGATCGCGCGGCAGGTGATCGACTTCTTCCTGCTCGACAAGCGCGCCCGCGCGCCCGCGCCCGCGGACATCGAGGACGAGGACAGCGCCGAGGCCGAAAGAGACAGCGCCGAAGCCGGGGAAAGCGTCCGCGCCGGGGAGCGGATCGAATGATCGCCGCGTTGCGCGAACATCCCCTGCTGCGGCTGCTGCGGGCGCTGGCGCGGCCGATCGACCCGGCGCTGGCGCTGGTTCTCGCGCTCCTGATGACGTATGCGGTGGTCGTCATGGCCAGCGCCTCGCCCGAGCGCCTCGGCTCCCAGATACTGCACATCTCCCTGGCGCTGGCGGGGGCGTGGATCGTGGCCTTCATCCCGGCGCAGCGCCTGCTGTCCCTGGCACCGATACTCTATGTCGCCGGGGTCGCCCTGCTGGTGATGGTCATGCTTTTCGGCGTTTCCGCCAAGGGGGGGCAACGCTGGCTCGACATCGGCGTGACCCGCATCCAGCCTTCCGAACTGATGAAAATCGCCATGCCGATGATGCTGGCGTGGTTCTTCCAGAAGCGCGAAGGGCACATCGGCTGGCGGGAATTCTTCGCCGCCATCCTGCTGCTGGCCGTGCCGGTGGGCATGATCGCCAGGCAGCCCGACATGGGCACCAGCGTGCTGGTGGCGGCGGCGGGCATCTACGTGTGTTTTTTCGCCGGACTGTCGTGGAAACTGATCGTGCCGGCGATCATGGCCGGCATCGCGGGCATTGCCATCTTCGTCGCTTTCGGCGATTCCATGTGCCAGCCCGACGTGAGTTGGCGGCCCATCATGCGCGATTACCAGAAACAACGCGTGTGCACCTTGCGCGACCCCTACCTCGACCCGCTCGGCGACGGCTTCCACACCATCCAGTCGACCATCGCCATCGGCTCGGGCGGCCTCACCGGCAAGGGCTGGATGCAAGGGACGCAGACACACCTGGACTTCCTGCCGGAACACCATACCGACTTCATCTTCGCCGTACTTTCCGAAGAATTCGGCTTTGCCGGCGCGCTGGCGCTGTTGGCCCTCTATGCGGCGCTGCTCCTGCGAGGCTTCTACATCGCCGCCATGGCGACGACCCTGGGGGCGCGGCTCTTGGCCGGAGCGATGACGATGATTTTTTTCACCTATGTATTCGTGAACGTGGGCATGGTGAGCGGCATCTTGCCGGTCGTGGGGGTGCCCCTGCCCTTCGTCAGCTATGGCGGCACCGCGCTCGTGACCCTGAGCCTGGGCGTCGGCATCCTGATGAGCATCCACAACAACCGGCGGGTGGAGCGCGAATGAACGGCGGGCGCCGCACCCCGCTTTTCCTGTGCTGGGTCGCGGCGGCGCTGGCGGCCTGCGGCGGCGCGCCATCTCGTCCGCAGCCGGACGGGCGTCCGGGGCCGGCTGCCCGGCCCGCCTTGTCCAGAGCGGATACCGTGCCCGGCGTGCCTGGCGCGCCCGCCCGGCGCGGCGCTTATTACAAGGACGACGGCCCGGGAGATGACCCGCCCGCCGATCTGGCCGCGCTTGCCGATGCCGCGCCGCGCGTGGAAAAGCTGCATGCTTTCGCCAATCGCCCTTACCGCGTGCTCGGGCAGTCCTTCGTTCCGCGCCCGCGCGTGGAAACATATCGCCAGCGCGGCGTGGCAAGCTGGTATGGCCGCCGCTTCCACGGCCTGCCCACCTCCAGCGGCGAGCCTTACGACATGTACGCGATGACCGCCGCGCATCCGACCTTGCCGATTCCGAGCTACGCGCGGGTGACTGCTCTTGCCAGCGGGCGCTCGGTGATCGTACGGATCAACGACCGCGGCCCCTTCCTGCACGGGCGCGTCATGGATCTTTCCTATGCGGCGGCCTGGAAACTCGGCTACGTCGACAAGGGAAGCGCGGAAGTCGAAATCGAACAGATTCTCCCCGGCGTCGCGGGAACGGAATCGCAATCGCCGTCCGCCCCCGCTCCCGCGCAGGAGGCGGAAATGGCGGCCGGAGAGAGGATGGATTCCGGACAGGATGTCGATCCGCTGGCGGATCTGGTGGCCCTGGCGATGACAGCGGAAGCGGGAAGAGAAAAGGAAAAAGAAAACGCGGACGCGGACGCGCGCGCCGCCGGAAACGGCGGAGGGCTTTTCCTGCAACTGGGCGTTTTCACCTCGCGCGAGAACGCCGAAGAACTTTACGCCCGCGCCGCCGGCCTGCCCGGACGGTTCGAACTGGCGGGCGGGGAAGGCCGCTTTCGCCTGTATGCCGGACCTTACGCATCCCCGGAAGAAGCGCGCGCGGCGGCCGGATATATTGGCAAATCACTCGGGGTGAGACCTTTTACCGTCCGACGTGCCAATCCATGACTTGGAAATGTCCGGACATGAGGTCAGAATAGACGGCCTGAATCTACGCCGGTAGAAAAAAGCCATGGATTTCTGGCTCAAGCTGTCCGTTCGCGTTCGCCTGATCCTGCTGTTCGTTGCGATCAAAGTGGTGCCGCTGGTACTGCTGCTCTGGATCGCCTGGAGCCAGACGCGCGCGACGGCCGATCATCTCGGAGAACAAATCAGCGGTCTGGTCGACACCGCCGACCGGGCCATCCTGAAAGTCGGCGACATGGCGATCGACGACGCCGTCAACGCGCTCGACGCGCGGGCGCGCGACGAAATCGAGCGCCTGACCACCGACACCGCGCGCCGGGTCGCGGATTTCCTGTACGCCCGCGACGTAGACATTCTCCATGCCGCCACCCTCGCGCCGGACGAGGCGGCCTACCGCAATTTCGTAGACCAGCGCCGCCGCAACCTGGTCACGCATGGCAAATGGCGCCTGAGCGAAAACGGCGAAGATTGGGAACCCGAGTCCATCCCCGCCGCGGATGATTACGTCGCCCAGCCGGGCAGCCGCGACAACGCCACGAGCTTCCATTACCGCGCCCCGGTGGAGTTCAACGCGGAAAGCGCGCCGCTTTATCTCGAAATGACCTTCATCGGGCGGGATGGCAAGGAAAAACTCAAGGTCACGACCTCCCCGGAGCATCCCGCGGAGCTGAAGGACGTTTCGCAGCGGCGCAACACCTACGCCAAGGCGGAAACCTATTTCGCGGATCTGGAGCGGCTCGAACCCGGCGAAATCTACGTCTCCGAAGTCATCGGCGCCTACGTCGGCTCGCAGATCATCGGCAAATTCACCCCGCAGGCCGCCAAGGAGCGCGGCATCGCCTTCGAGCCGGAAAAACACGCCTACGCCGGCAAGGAAAATCCGGTCGGCAAACGCTTCCGGGGCATCATGCGCTGGGCGACGCCCGTGACGAAGAACGGCAAGATCATCGGCTGGGTGACGCTGGCGCTGAACCACGATCACCTGATGTCGTTTACCGACCACATCGTCCCCACCGACGAGCGTTACCGCGACATCAACGACGCCTTCGACGGCAACTACGCCTTCATCTGGGACTACAAGGGCCGCAGCATCGTCCATCCCCGCCACCACTCCATCGTCGGCTACGACGAGGACGGCGAGCCGCACATCCCCTGGCTGGAAGACAGGATATATGAAGAGTGGCGGAAAAGCGGCAAAAGCTGGCCCGAGTACATGCAAAGCGCGCCGACTTTCGTCGACCAATTGCAAAGCCGCAAACCGGCGCGGGAACTGACCGAGCGCGGCAATGTCGGCCTCGATTGCCGCTGGCTCAATTTCGCCCCGCAATGCGTGGGCTGGTACAACCTCGCCGACCAGGGCGGCTCCGGCTCCTTCCTCATCTTGTGGAGCGGCCTGTACAAACTGACCACCACCGCGGCCATTCCCTACTACACCGGGCGCTACAGCCCAGAAGCCGCGGGCAACAAGCGCGGCTTCGGCATCGTCACCATCGGCGCCAACGTCGACGATTTCCACCGCGCCGCCAACGAATCGAAAGAACGCCTCGACGGCATCATCACGGCCGTCAACGATGAAATGCGGCGCCACGGCGACGAAGCCAGCCGCCTGCTGCACGACGACCTCGCGCAGGCCGCCTCGCGGTTGACGGTATCGACCCTCATCCTGATCGTGGCGGTCATCATCATCGCCATCTGGATGGCCTCGTTCCTGACGAAGAAAATCGGCTGGCTCGACGAAGGTTTCAACCGCTACCGCCTTGGAGAAAAAGATTTCCGTTTCCACTACAAATACGAAGACGAAATTACCTCGCTCGCCGGCACGTTCAACGAAATGGCGGAAGACCTGAACAAGAACGTCACCGAACTGGAAAAAGAAATCCTGGTTCGCACCCGGGCCGAATCCGAACTGCGCGACATGCACGACAATCTGGAAAAAATTGTCGAAGTGCGCACACGGGAACTGTCGGAAACCAACCGCCAGCTTTCCGAAGAAATCTGCATCCGCCGCGCCGCGGAAGAAAAAGCGCAATACCTGGCCGGGCACGATCCGCTCACCGGCCTCGCCAACCGCATGCTGTTCAACGAACAATTGCAGAAAGCGGTCAGCCAGAGCGGGCGTTCGGGCAAACATGGCGCGTTGCTTTTCTTCGATCTCGACCAATTCAAGCAAGTCAACGACACCCTGGGGCATACCGTGGGCGACATGCTGCTGGAACACATGGGCAACGTCCTGCAAGAACGGGTGCGCCGGATGGACACGGCGGCGCGGCTGGGCGGCGACGAATTCGCCGTCATCATGAACGGCATCGACAGGCCGGAGCAGGCCGCCATCCTGGCGCAGGACATCCTGGACCGCCTCCGCACTCCCGTCATGCTGGCCGGCAACAAAATGAACATCAACGTCAGCATCGGTATTGCGACCTTCCTCAGCGACAAGAAAGACCAGGACCCCGAGGAAATCATCAAGAATGCCGATATGGCGATGTACGCTTCCAAAACATCCGGCGGAATGCGCTACAAATTCTTTGAAGAAAAAATACAAGAAAAACTCTTCACCTCCATTCGTCTGGAAAAAGCATTGCGCGTGGCTCTGGACGAGCGCCAATTCATACCGTATTTCCAGCCGCTTTATTGCATGAGCACGCACCGCGTCCTCTACCTCGAAGTGCTGGCGCGCTGGATGCATCCGGAGAAAGGCATGCTTTTGCCCGGAGAGTTCATGGAAGCCGCCGAGCATTGCGGCGTTTGCCGCGAAATCGACTTTCATATCCTGCGCATGGCCTGTTCCCATGTACGGGAATGGCTGGACGAAGGTCTGTTCTCGGGCCGCATTTCGTTCAATATCTCGCCAAGGCATTTCGAGCAGAGCGGCTTTATCGCGCGCGTCCAGGCCATCCTGAACGCCTATCAGGTCGATACGCAATATGTGGCGTTTGAAATATCGGAATACACCTTGTTGCGTAATTCTTCGACCCAGACCGTGACCATGATAAGGGAGCTGCGCGAAATGGGCATCGAAATCGTCATCGACCGGCTGGTCGTCGAACGTTCGGCGCTTGAAAACCTGTTCGAATACCCGGTCGACGCGATCAAGATCGACCATTTTTTCACTTCCAGGATCGGCGACATCAAAGTGAATTCCACCATCGCCGCCATCTCCGTCGTCGCGCACTCCACGGGAATGCGGCTCATCGCGGAGGGCGTGGAAAACGAAACGCAATGGGATTATTTCCAGACCCTGCGCTGCGATATCATCCAGGGCTACAAACACGCCCGCCCGATGAATGCGGAGGATACCCGCGCCTATCTCGAACAGGGACGCGGCAACGCGCCGAAAACCTGAAAACCCGGCCGCGATTGCCGGAAGCCGCGGGCGTATTTCCGGAAGTAATCGTGATTTGCCGGGCGGACGCGGGAAATTCCCCCAATGCCCTCCGGGCTTGACACTTATATCAAATGAATATAGGATGCTTCCGCGCCGGCCGGTGATCGGCTTGAGGCGTATTATCGGCTTGAGGCGTATTTACTGGAGATCTGGAATGGCTGGCTGCATTCCCATGAATAATGAAAATGCGGATTTGCTGGAGCGGGCGCGGAGCGCCCGCCTTTTGTTCACTTCTCCACCTGTTCTTTCGCCCCTTGTGCCGAGATATGGCGTCAACCATGGCGCCGCGATTGCCCCGGATGCCACGAAAGCCGCCACTCTACTGAAGAGCCGGGAACGGCGGCGATTTCCGCCTTTCGATGGCGGCTCCGCGTCTTCCGGATGAAAAATAGCGCCAAGGTAATGAAAGCGGCAATCGAAACCGGGCCGCTCCCGGCTTCTCCTCCTGTATTTGCATTTCCTGTTTTCCGGGTTTTCATGATGCGTTTTCTCGCTCCGTATTTTTTTCTTGCTTTCTCGTGTTTCTTCTTTCCGCTCGCGGCCGCCGCGCAGACAGCGCCCGCGCCGGTACTGGCGGCCAAGTCCTGGGTACTGGTCGACCATGCCACCGGACAGGCGCTGACGGGCAATGATCCGGATGGCCGGGTCGAGCCCGCTTCGCTCACCAAGCTGATGACGGCTTACCTCACCTTCGCGGCGCTGAAAGCGGGGACGATCAACGAGGAGCAGGCCGTGCCGGTGTCGGAGCGGGCATGGCGCCAGGAAGGCTCGCGCATGTACATCGAGCCGCGCAAGCCTGTGACGGCGGGGGAACTGATTCGCGGCGTCATCGTGCAATCCGGCAACGACGCCTGTGTGGCGCTGGCCGAATTGCTCGCCGGCGATGAAGAAAGTTTCGTCGGACTGATGAACCGGGAGGCCGAGCGCCTGGGCATGAAGAATACCCGCTTCGCCAATTCCAACGGCCTGCCCGATCCGGGGCATTACACCACCGCGCGCGACCTGGCCATTCTCGCCGGCGCGATCATTCGTGACTTTCCCGAGTACTACGGTTTTTATTCCATCAAGTCCTATATGTACAACGGCATCGAACAGCCCAACCGCAATCGCTTGTTGTGGCTCGATCCCACCGTCGACGGCATGAAGACCGGCCATACCAGGGCGGCGGGCTACTGCCTCGTGTCGAGCGCCAAGCGCGGGCCGCGTCGCCTGGTCGCGGTGGTGCTCGGCGCGGCATCCGAAAACGTGCGCGCGCAGGAGTCGCTCAAGCTGCTCAATTATGGCTTCCAGTTCTACGACACGGTACGGCTCTACTCCGCCGGGCAGAGCCTGTCGCGTTTCCGGGTGTGGAAAGGCAAGGAGGATTGGGTGGACGCGGGCTTTCCCCAGGATTTCATCCTCTCCCTGCCCCGGGACAAGGCCAACCGGATCGAGGCGGTTCTGGAAAGCCGCCAGCCGGTGCTCGCGCCATTGACGCAAGGACAGGAGATTGGCACTCTCAAGCTCACCATCGATGGCGAAACGTATGGACAGTATCCCGTGACCGCTCTGAAAGAGGTCCCGCTGGCCGGCTTTTTCGGCCGCCTGTGGGATGCCATCGTGTTGTGGTTCAAGAGCCTCTGAATCCCGGCGGCGCGGCGAATGGAGGGCATCAATGATGTTGTGCTATCTCGACGGTAATTTCCTGCCCCTGGAGGAAGCGCGCGTGTCGCCGCTCGATCGCGGCTTTCTGTTCGGCGATGGCGCTTACGAAGTGATTCCCGTGTATTCGCGCCGGCCTTTCCGCCTCGCCGAGCACCTCGCCCGGCTGGAAAACACCCTGCGCGCGCTCCGGCTGCCCAATCCGCATCCAGCCGGAGCATGGGAGGAGATCGTCGCCCGGATCGTGGCCGGCAATCCGTGGGACGACCAGTCGGTGTATCTGCAAGTCACGCGCGGCGCCGATCGCATGCGGCGGCACGCCTTTCCGGCGCACATCCGCCCGACCGTTTTTCTCATGAGCGAAGCGCTCGCCACGCCTGACCAAGAACAACTCGAACACGGCGTCGCCGCGGTCAGCGCCGTCGACTACCGTTGGCTGCGCTGCGACCTCAAGACCATCTCCCTGCTCGCCAATTGCCTGCTGCGCCAGCAGGCGGTCGACGCGGGGTGCGCCGAAGCCGTGCTTTTCCGCGACGGTTTTCTCACCGAAGGGGCGGCGTCCAATATTTTCGCCGTGCGCGATGGCGTGCTGCTCGCGCCGCCCAAGAGCCATCTGGCGCTGCCCGGCATCACTTACGACATCATCCTCGAACTGGCCGCGCGCCATGCGCTGCCGCACGCGGTGCGCGAAATCCGCGAAGAAGAAGCGCGCGGCGCCGACGAACTGTGGATGACCTCGTCGACCAAGGAAGTGCTGCCCATCACCACCCTCGATGGCCAGCCCGTGGGCAGTGGCCGTCCCGGCGAATGCGCGCGCCGCATGCATGGCTGGTATCGGGAATTCAAGGATACGGTGATGCGCCATGGCTGAGGCGAACGAACCCCGCGCCACCCTGATCGAATACCCGTGCGAGTTTCCCATCAAGATCATGGGGGCGCGCGCCGACGATTTCGCCCAGGCGATTCTCGCGGTCGTGCTGCGCCACGCGCCCGATTTCGATCCCGCCGCCATGCGGATGCGGCTCTCGGGCAAAGGCAATTACCTGTCGCTCACCTGCACCTTTCGCGCCCGTTCACAACAACAGGTCGACGCGCTCTACCGGGAATTGAGCGCTCATCCCATGGTGAAGGTAGTGCTTTGAACAAGGGAAACCAGCGATGCTGAAGCGATGGGAAAGCGCGATTTACAGGAATAACCATATCAAGGCGAGTTGCTATCATATTATCGTCATGATGTTGTGCGGCATCCCCGCACTTTACGGCATTTTGCTGTTATACACCTCCGTAATTCCGGGTACTCTTTCCATCTTTGCCATGTTTCGCTATTTCCTCGTACTTCTCCTGCTTTTACTCTTGTTCCTTCTACCTTGTTTCCTCGCCATTGGCTGCTGGTTCAAGCTGGAGCTTGCCCGGAAAATATCGGAGTTTACTTTTGTTGCCATGGCGGTCGGCTTCCCTTTTTGCTCATACATGGCTGCGCCTATCGCACTTTTGGCGCTGTTTTTGTTCTTGCCCGCCACGCTATGGAAAGACCCGGATGCCGGACAGCCAATCGGGGGCTGAAATCAACGCCTTGCAAGTCAAACGCCTTGGACTGGCCGATCATGCCTCCACCCTCGAAGCCATGCGGGCCTTCACCGTCGCGCGCGGCGCGGATACCGCCGACGAAATCTGGCTGCTCGAACATCCGCCCATTTTCACGCTCGGACTGGCCGGCGACCCCGCGCACCTGCTGCAAAACCCGGACGACATCCCACTCGCCCGCATCGACCGCGGCGGACAAATCACCTACCACGGCCCCGGCCAACTGGTCGCCTATCTCCTCATCGACCTGCCCCGGCGACGGCTCAAGGTGCGCGAGTTCGTCCGCCTGATGGAAGAAGCCATGATCGCCACGCTGGCCGACTGCGGCCTCCGCGCCGAACGCAGGCGCGGCGCGCCGGGCGTCTACATCAGCGGCGGCAAGATCGGCGCGCTTGGCCTGAGAGTGAAAAACGGTTGCAGCTACCATGGCCTGAGCCTCAACGTAAACCTTGATCTCACGCCCTTCTCGTGGATCAACCCTTGCGGCTATCCGGGCCTGGAAACCGTGCGGCTGGCCGATTTCGGCATCGATGACAGCGTGGACGCCGTTGGCGAACGCCTGCTCGCCCACCTGTTGCGCCTTTTGCCCCCGCCTGGCGAAAAGCCGGAGACGCCATGACACGCCCTACCCTAGCCGCCCGCCCGTGCGGGCGAACCCGGCGCGAAAAACCGGAGACCCCATGACCCACCCTCCCCGCAAGGAACGCGGCGCGGACAAGACCGCCCGCATCCCCATCAAGATCGCGCCCGCCCCCCGCCTGAAAAAGCCGGAATGGATCCGGGTCAGGATCGGCGCCGGCGACGAGGCCGGGCGTTTTCACGAGATCAAATCCACCCTGCGCGCGCACCGCCTCCACACCGTGTGCGAAGAAGCCTCCTGCCCCAATATTCACGAGTGTTTCGGCAAGGGCGCCGCCACCTTCATGGTCATGGGCGATGCCTGCACCCGCCGCTGTCCGTTCTGCGACGTCGGCCATGGCCGCCCCGCCGCCCTCGATCCCGCGGAACCCGCCGCGCTGGCGGCGACCGTGGCGGCCATGCGGCTCGCCTACGCCGTCATCACATCGGTCGACCGCGATGACCTGCGCGACGGCGGCGCGGCCCATTTCGCCGCCTGCATCCGCGCCATCCGCGCCGCCTCGCCCGCCACCGCCATTGAAGTGCTGGCGCCGGATTTCCGTGGCCGCGAAAAGATCGCGCTCGCCGCCTTCGCCGATGCCCTGCCCGATGTCCTGAACCACAACATCGAAACCGTGCCGCGCCTCTACCGCCAGGCGCGCCCCGGCGCGGACTATGCCGGTTCACTCGCGCTCCTCGCCGCCTTCGGGGCGCGCTACCCCGGCGTGCCCACCAAATCCGGCCTGATGGTCGGCCTGGGCGAGAACGACGACGAAATCCTCGCCGCCATGGGCGACCTGCGCGCCCATGGCGTCGACATGCTCACCATCGGCCAATACCTGCAACCCTCCGCCGCGCATCTGCCGGTGCTGCGCTACGTCCACCCCGATACATTCAAGATGTTCGAGCGCGAGGCGCTGAAAATGGGCTTCAGGAATGCCGCCTGCGGGCCGATGGTGCGTTCGAGCTACTGGGCGGACAAGCAAGCCCACGGAGCGGGAGTGGTTTGACCTGAGCAAGGGGCGGGAGCCAGATTCGGTCGGCATCGCCGCGTTCCTCGCAATGACGAGGTGGGGAGGCTTTTGCAATGGCACATTCTTCCGATGGACTCCCCTCCCCCGCTTGGCGGGCGAGAGGGTGCCCCGTCAGGGGCGGGAGAGGGTTTCCATCCCTCCGGCGCGAGAGCGCCGCTGGATACAAAGGGCAGGAGGAACGAAATGCCCGTCCACTCTCCACCGCCAAGAAATCAGCGGCGCTTCGCGCCGGATGGTTGGCGCCCCCCTCTCCCGGCCTTCGGCCACCCTCTCCCCCCTGCGGGGGGCGAGGGGAATCCAGCGGGAGAACTCGTCAGTGCGAGGAGCGCAGCGACGCGGCAATCCAGTTCGTTCCCTCCGGCGCGAAGCGCCGCTGTATCGGAATGGTAGATACCTCTGGGG
>JAIRLA010000053.1 GCA_031259795.1 Azoarcus sp. | reverse complement strand
GAGCGATTACACCGCCTACATGTACCTGGGCGATCTCATCGAATTCGGCGAGACCGAACAGATGTTCTTCAAACCCAACCGCCAGGAAACCGAAGACTACATCACGGGCCGCTTCGGCTAGAAGAACGCGCCGCCCCCGCCCCCAACCCCCCCTCTCTTTTTCCGCGCGACAGGCACTCCACATGAGCGAAAAGCACCTTTCCTCCCAGTTCGACAGCGATCTCACCAGCATTTCCTCCAAGCTGATGGAAATGGGCGGCCTGATCGAAATCCAGATCCAGAACGCCATCCAGGCCCTGGCGCAATTCTCCGTGCCGCTGGCCGAAGAAGTCATGAACGCCGAAGACCGGGTCGACGCCATGGAAGTCGCCATCGACCACGCCCTGACCTCCATCATCGCGCGGCGGCAGCCCGCCGCCCGCGACCTGCGCCTGCTGCTGGCGATCTCCAAGATCACCACCAATCTGGAGCGCGTCGGCGACGAAGCCGACAAGATCGCGCGCCGGGTCAAATCCATCGTCGAAGGCGGCGACGCCCGCAAGATGCCCATCGGCGACCTGCGCCTCGCCTCCCAGATGGCCGTCACCCTCATCCGGCGCGCGCTGGACGCCTTCGCGCGCCTCGATCTGGAAGCCGCCGTCTCCATCCTCAAGGAGGACGACCTGATCGACCAGGAATTCAAGGGCTTCACGCGCAAGCTCATCACCTACATGATGGAAGACCCGCGCACCATCGGCGACAGCCTCAACCTGCTCTTCCTCGCCAAGGCGGTCGAGCGCATCGGCGACCACGCCAAGAACATCGCCGAATTCATCATCTACATCGTCAAGGGCACCGACGTGCGCCACAGCTCGCTCACCCACATCGAATCCGTCGTCCATTGAGGTCGCGCCATGGCCGCCGCGTTTTCCCTGAAGCCCCGCATCCTGGTCGTCGAAGACCAGCCCGACATCGCCGAACTGATCCTCATCAACCTGCGCCACAGCGGCTTCCAGACCGCCATCGCCACCGACGCCTCCAGCGCGCGGCGGGCGATGGACGAAGCCCCGCCCGATCTCGTCCTGCTCGACTGGATGCTCCCCGGCCCGCACAGCGGACTGGAACTCGCGCGCAAATGGCGCGCCGCGCCGCACACGCGGGACGTGCCGATCATCATGCTCACCGCCAGGAGCGAAGAAACCGACAAACTGGCCGGACTCAACAGCGGCGCGGACGACTACATCACCAAACCCTTCTCCCCGCGCGAACTCATCGCCCGCATCCACGCCGTCCTGCGCCGCCGCGCCCCGGAGCGCCTCGCCGACCAACTGACCGCCGGGGCGCTGTCGCTCGACATGGAACAACTGCGCGTGCGCTACCGCGGCGAAGAGCGCAAACTCGGCCCCACCGAAACCCGCCTCCTGCACTGTCTGATGCAACACCCCGAACGTGTCTACAGCCGCGCCCAACTGCTCGATGAAGTCTGGGGACGGCAAGCCTTCATCGAAGAGCGCACCGTCGACGTTCACATCAAACGCCTGCGCGAAGCCCTGCGCGACGCGGGCGACATGATCGAGACCGTGCGCGGCGCGGGATACCGCCTGACGGCGAAACAAGGCGGCTGAGCCTGTGCCCGGTCTGCTTTCCCGCCTGGGCGCCCTGCTCATCTTCATGGGCGCGGGCGCCGGACTCGCTCGCCTGCTCGGACACTCCATGGCCGGCGTCGCCTGCGGCATCGCCTTCGGCGCCGTCGGTTGGCTGCTCTGGGACGCCTGGCGCTTCCTGCACTTCCTCGACTGGCTGCACCGCCTGCACGAAGAACCGCAGACCCCGCCGCCCCGCCTGCCCGGCATCTGGCGCAACGCCGCCGAGCGCATCGCCCGCCTGCTGCGCCAGCAACTCCGCCTGACGCAAGCCAGCGAAAGCCGCCTCGAAAACCTCCAGGACGGCCTGCAAGCCTCGCCCAACGGCGTCATCGTCCTCGACAAGCACACCCACATCGAATGGTGCAACCAGATGGCCTGCCGCCACTTCGGGCTGGACGCCCGGCGCGACATCGCCCAATCCATCACCCACCTCCTGCGCGAACCCGCCTTCGTCGCCCACCTCGCCGCGCGCGACTTCGCCCACGCCGTCATCCTCACCGGCCCCGCCAGCACCGCCGCGCATCCCCTGCGCCTGTCCGTGCGCCTCTGTCCCTACGGAGAAGGGCGGCTCCTCATGATCTCGCAAGACATTACCGTCTTCGAGCAGGCCGAAGCCATGCGGCGCGACTTCGTCGCCAACGTCTCCCACGAAATCCGCACCCCCCTCACCGTACTGGCCGGCTTCGTCGAAACCCTGCAAACCCTGCCGCTCACCGACGACGAGCGCGAAGAATACCTCGACCGCATGGCGCGCCAGGCCGGGCGCATGCGCGGCCTGATCGACGACCTCCTCACCCTCTCCCGCCTGGAAGACAGCCCCCCGCCCGGACTGGAAGAATGGACGCCCGCGCGCGCGCTCTTCCAGCAGATCGAAGCCGACGCCAGCGTCCTGTCCGCGCTCGCCACCGGCGAAGCCCCCCCGCACCGGCTCGACTTCCCCGACGCGGCGGCGCTGGCGCGGGCGGGCGAAATCGCGGGCGCGGCGGGCGAACTGCAAAGCGCCTTCTTCAACCTCGTCACCAACGCCATCCGCTACACCCCGCCGGGCGGCGAAATCATCGTGCGCTGGCGCCGCCAGCCCGACGGCGGCGCCAGCTTCTCCGTGCGCGACAGCGGCCCCGGCATCGCCCCCGAACACATCCCGCGCCTGACCGAACGCTTCTACCGCGTCGACACCGCCCGCTCCCGCGCCACCGGCGGCACCGGCCTGGGGCTATCCATCGTCAAGCACGTCCTGCAACGCCACGACGCCACCCTCGCCATCGACAGCGCGCCAGGACAAGGCGCGTGCTTCACAGTGACACTCCCGGCGCAAAGAGTGCGAGGATTCGCCGAAGCGGAAGGGTGACGGCATCCAGTAGCGTTACGCGCCGGATAGAACGGCCTCCTGCCAGGGCGATCGCACACGCATAAGTCATATCCCGGTCCAAAAAATCCTTCACCACCAGTTCTGTCAAGGCCGCAGGCTTTCCCCCTTTCGACGAGGCCGAGCAAGGAGGCGCGGTATTGCGGAATACGGTCAGCGGTTTTTCGCCTGCGTTTGGGATAGATGTCGTCCCGGCGCAAAAGCGCCAGCGCGAACTTGCGCAAGGCGGAGAAATTTCGCGGCGCGTTTCCCTTGCGAACCCGGCAGTCGTCCTCGCGGAAGGTAACGTCGAGCACCCAGTGCAGACTGTTTTCGATCTCCCAGTGGCGGCGGGCCGCCGTGGCGAAGGATTTCGCGGAAACGACGCCCTTGCTGCCGATGAACCAAGCGTACTCGCGGGAACGCTTGCCCTTGATTTCACGCTCCCGTTCGAGCAGGCCCACTCCAGAGCGCTTCGGCCAACGCGCCCGCAGGCACGCATCCATCCAGGAAAGGTCGCTGATCCACAACGCCCGCCGCGTCTCGATGCGTCCACGTCCCTTCTCGAGCGTTTCGTGCCGACTGACCGGCAAACGCCCATAGCCGCTCGCCTCGCCTACGTCGAAAGAACACCCGCAAGGCTTGCGCCAAACGCCCCTGATTCTCCTTGACCGCCAGCAGGTAGTCGCCGCCCCGTTCCAGAATCTTCTGCGCGATCTCCGTCTGGCAGCCCATGACATCGATCGTGACGATGCAGCCCTTGAGCGTCAGGGTTTCCAGCATCCGCGCCACACAGCACCGCGCACAGCGCGATCAGGATCATTTCGCACAGGTCATGCCGACGCGCCGACCCGCTGCGCAGGTCTTCCAGTCGGGCAAACACGCTGATCAGGGGCATTTTCATCTCCCGGTAAAAACCGGGAGTAAACCCGCTTTCCATGAGGTTTACAATGGCGTGTCGTAACCGGTTGAATGTATCTTGGCCTGCCTTACGACAGATGCGTGTGCGATTGCCCTGCTGGCGCGATCAGTCAGCCATCGTTCGCACGGTACTTACGAAGTTCCTTCATGGCCTCAGTTTGAATTTCCTGAATCCGGGGCAGTACCCGCTGCATTTTATCCTGGGCCATTTTCAT
>JAIRLA010000185.1 GCA_031259795.1 Azoarcus sp. | reverse complement strand
CGATGGGGGTGATTTCCTCCGGCACCGGGCCGATGCCGAGAAAGCCGTTTTCCGATTGCAGCATCAGGGTGACGCCGGGCGGCAGGTAGTTGGCGACCAGCGTCGGCAGGCCGATGCCCAGGTTGACGACGTCGCCGTCGTTCAATTCCAGCGCGATGCGGCGCGCGATGAATTCCTTGGCGCTCATTTGTTCTGACATGATGCTCTCCTTGGTCTCAATGGGGATAGATGATGTAATCGACCAGCGTTCCCGGCGTCATCACGTGATCGGGATCGATGCAGCCGACTTCGACGATCTGGTGCGCCTCGACGATGACCGTTTCGGCGGCGAACGCCATCAGGGGATTGTGGTTCCTCATCGAGGTGTAATAGACGAGGTTGCCGCTCTTGTCGGCCTGCACGGCCTCCAGCACCGCGAGATCGGCCTTGAGCGGGGTTTCGTAGAGAAAATCGCGCCCGTTGATGCTGAACACCGGCTTCTTCGTGTATTTCTGGCCGTTGATGGTCAGAGCCTGCGGCACGTCTTCCACGCTCGTGCCTACGCCGGTGGGGGTGAGCACGCCGCCCAAGCCGGAACCGCCGGCGCGGATGCGCTCGGCGATCGAGCCGATCGGACAAAGCTCGATTTCCATTTCGCCAGCAAGCATCTGGCGCTGCGCTTCCTTGTTCAGGCCGATGTGGCCGGTAATCATCTTCCTGACCCGCTTGTTGCGGATCAGCAGGCCGATGCCTTCCGGGCCTTTGGTGGCGTCGGAAAACGCCGCGTCGTCGCCGATCACCGTCAGATCCTTGACGCCGGAGTCCAGGATCGCCCGCATCAGGCGCGGCGGCGTGCCATTGCCCATGAAGCCGCCGTACATGATGGTCATGCCATCGCGCAGGAACGATGCGACCTTGTCGATTTCAAGTCTTTTTGATTTCATTTCCCTCTTCTCCCAAACGTGCGCCCGCGCCTTTTGGCGCGGAGCACCGATGAACAGTTATTGGCGGGAAGTCCGTCATCTCGACGGTCGTCTCCTCCAGTGTCGCATTCTATCGGGGAGCGGCGGCGCGCGGGAGGTCCGCGTGCGAAACGCGCATCCGCGGACGAAAAAAAAGTGAGGCGGGTCTTCCGGAAAGAGAGGGTAATCCTATCCAGCGGCGCTCACGCGCCGGATGGAACGAACTGGATTGCCGCGGGCCTGCGGCCCTCGCAATGACGAGTTCTTCCAATGGACTCCCCTCCCCGCAGGGGGAAAGGAAGGGCCAGGAAAGGGGGCTTCACCATCCGGCGCGCAGCGACGCTGTTCACAGTTCGCGCCTTTGCTTTCTCCGGCGGAGCCGTGCGATGATGAATGCCTTTGCCAATCCCGGTTCCCGCCATGTCCGGTGGAAATGATGCCATCCATATCCGCGGCGCGCGCCAGAACAATCTGCGCGGCCTGTCGCTGGATTTGCCGCTGAATCGCCTGTTGGTGGTCACCGGCGTTTCCGGTTCGGGAAAGTCCTCGCTCGTTTTCGACACGCTTTATGCCGAAGGGCAGCGCCGTTATGTCGAGACTTTCTCGCCTTACGCGCGCCAGTTCCTCGAACGCATGGACAAGCCCCGCGTCGATCGCATCGAGGGCGTGCCGCCGGCGATCGCCATCGACCAGAGCGGCCAGGTGCGCACTTCCCGCTCGACCGTGGGCACCATGACCGAGCTGGCCGACTATTTCAAGCTGCTTTACGCCAACGCCGCCCGCCTGTATTGCCGTCGCTGTGGCCAGCCGGTACGGCGCGACGATCCGGCGAGCATTGCCGCCGATCTCGTCCGGCGCGCGGCGGCAATGGGCGATCCGCGGCTGGAAATATGCTTTCCGTTCGCGGCGCCGAAAAGTTTCACGGCTGAGGAAACCGCCGCGCTGCTCGCCGCCCAGGGCTATACCCGCATCCATGCGCGCCAGGATGGCGGCGTGCTCCAAGTGGTGCAGGATCGTTTGCGGTTGGCGAAGGCCGAGCCGGAACGCCTCGCCGAGGCGCTGGAAACCGCCCTGCGCCACGGTCATGGCCGCCTCGTGGTATTCGCCGCCGCTGAAAAGGGCGAAGAGGCGTGGCCCTATTCCACGGGCCTGCACTGCGCCGCCTGCGATATTGCCTACAGCAATCCGTCGCCGGCCTTGTTCTCGTTCAATTCCGCCATCGGCGCGTGCGAAACCTGCCGTGGTTTCGGGCGGGTGATCGGGGTGGATTTCGGCCTCGTGGCGCCCGATGAGACGAAAACCCTGGCCGAAGGCGCGATTCGCCCATGGCAGACGCGGAGCTTCCACGAATGCCAGGACGATCTCATGCGCATGGCGGCGAAACATGGCGTCGCCACCGACATCCCGCTCCGCGACCTGCCGCCCGCGCACCGGCGCTGGCTGTTCGAGGGCGATGAAGCGTGGAAAAGCTGGGAGTCGTCCTGGCCGCGCCATTGGTACGGCGTGCGCCACTTTTTCGACTGGCTGGAAAGCAAGGCGTACAAGATGCATATCCGGGTGCTGCTGTCGCGTTACCGCAGCTATACGAAATGCCCGGCCTGCCATGGCGCGCGCCTCAAGCCGGACGCCTTGCTGTGGCGATTGCCGGTCTCCGGCGCGGAGGACGAAAGAGGACTGGCGATTCACGAACTGATGGCGCTGCCGGTAGCGAAAGTGCGCGAACTGGCCGCCGGGCTGGAATTGCCCGGGCTGGCCGGCGAGGCCGGGGCGCTGGTGCTCGGCGAAATCCGCGCCCGCCTGGATTACCTCGTCGATGTCGGCCTGGGCTATCTGACGCTCGACCGCCAGTCGCGCACGCTCTCCGGCGGCGAGGTGCAACGGATCAATCTCACCACGGCGCTCGGCGTCTCGCTGGTCAACACGCTTTTCGTGCTCGATGAGCCGTCGATCGGTCTGCATCCGCGCGATATTGGCCGCATTCTCGGTGTGATGGCGCGGCTGCGCGATGCCGGCAATACTCTGGTGGTGGTCGAACACGATCCGCAAATGATGCTGGCCGCCGACGAATTGCTCGAAATCGGTCCCGGCGCGGGCGAGCGCGGCGGCGAACTCGTCGCCCGCGGCGCCTTGGCGGAAATCGCCGCCGATCCGCGTTCGATTACCGGGCCCTGGCTGGCGGGCTGTAAGCGCATCGGCGAGGGCCGCCGCGCCAGGGCGGTCGATGCGGACACGGCGAGGCTGACGATAAGCGGCGCGCGCGCGCACAACCTGCACGCGCTGACGGCGGCGTTTCCGCTGCGGCGGCTGGTGTGCCTGACCGGCGTTTCCGGCTCGGGCAAGTCGACGCTGATCGAGAACGTGCTTTATCCGGCGCTGGCGCGGCATTTCGGCCAGGGCGCGGAGCAGGCGGGCGGCGCGTTCGAGCGCATCGACGGCATGGAGGCGCTCTCCGGCGTCGTCATGATCGACCAATCGCCCATCGGCAAGAGTTCGCGCTCCAACCCCGTGAGCTACGTAGGGGCGTGGGATGCGATCCGTCAACTTTTCGCCGCGCTGCCGCAGGCCAGGGAACGCGGCTACAGTCCCGGCACGTTCAGTTTCAATGCCGGGCATGGCCGCTGCCCGACCTGTTCCGGTTCGGGTTTCGAGCATGTCGAAATGCAGTTTCTCTCCGATGTCTGGCTGCGCTGCCCCGATTGCGGCGGCAAGCGCTACCGCCCGGAAGTGCTCGAACTGCACTGGCACGGCCGCTCGGTCGCCGATGTGCTGGAAATGACCGTGAGCGAGGCGCTGCAATTCTTCGCTGGCGAAGCCAAAGTGCTGGCGGCGCTGGCGCCGCTCTCCGAAGTCGGACTCGATTACCTGCGGCTTGGACAGCCGGTACCGACCCTCTCCGGCGGCGAGGCGCAACGCCTCAAGCTCGCCGGTCATCTGGCCGGAGCGGCGCCGGGGAAGCGCCGTGGAAAAACTGTGAACAACCCTGTGGATAAAGGCGGCGGCGCGGCCGGGCTGCTGTTCCTCTTCGACGAACCCAGCACCGGCCTGCACTTCGAGGATATCGCCGTACTGTTGCGGGCCTTCGACCATCTCATCGCCGCCGGGCATTCGCTGATCGTCATCGAGCACAATCTCGACCTCATCGCCGCCGCCGACTGGATCATCGACCTCGGCCCCGAAGGCGGCGACGAAGGCGGCAGGCTGGTCGCCGAAGGCGCGCCGGACACGCTTGCCGTCCATCCCTCCTCGCACACGGCGGCGGCATTGCGCGACTATGCCGCGGCGCTCGACCGCGCCCGCGGCGAAGCCGGACGCCGCCGCCGCCAAGTCGCTGAACCACGCCCCGCCTGGCGGGCGGAACGCCGCGCCGCGCCGCCGGCGATCGAAATCTTCCGCGCCCGCGAACACAATCTGAAGAACATCAACGCGACGATTCCGCGCGAACGCCTGACCGTCGTCACCGGCCTGTCGGGTTCCGGCAAATCGACGCTCGCTTTCGACATCGTTTTCGGCGAAGGCCAGCGCCGCTATCTCGAATCGCTCAACGCCTACGCGCGCCAGTTCGTGCAACCGGCCCGCCGTCCCGACGTCGACCACCTCGGCGGCATTCCGCCGACGGTGGCGATCGAACAGCGCACCAGCCGGGGCGGCTACAAGAGCACGGTCGCCACTCTGACCGAGATCCACCCGTTCCTGCGCCTGCTCTACGTCAAGCTCGGCGTCCAGTATTGCCCGGACTGCCAAGTGGCGGTGAGTCCGCAGAGTTTCGAGGCCATCGTCGCGCAGTTGATGCGCGATTTCCACGGCGCATCGCTCGAAATACTGGCGCCGCTGGTGACGGGGCGCAAAGGGCTGTACAACGAACTCGCCAAGTGGGCGCGCGGCAAGGGCCATGAGCAATTGCGGGTCGATGGCGAATACCTGCCGACCGCGAAATGGCCGCGCCTCGACCGCTACCGCGAACATGACATCGACCTGCCGGTCGGCATGGCGCTCGCGCGCCCGGAGAACGAAGCCGTGCTGCGCGGTTTCGTGCGCCTCGCGCTCGAACACGGCAAGGGCGTGGGCAAGGCGCTGGCGCTGGGCGAGATGGGCGCGAAACCGTTGACCTTCTCCACCCTGCGCGCCTGCCCGTCCTGCGGCAGGAGCTTTCCCGAGCCGGATCCCCGCCTGTTCTCATATAACTCCCGCCATGGCTGGTGCCCGCAATGCTACGGCACCGGGCTGGAAACGCTGGCGCGCGTCGACGATCCCGATCAACTCGATCTCGGCAACGTGGAAGGCGTGCTCCGCTCCGGCAAAGTATGCCCGGCCTGCGAAGGCGCGCGTCTCAACCCGGTGGCGCGCGCGGTGCGTTTCCGCGAACTGGGGCTGCACGAACTGGCGACCCTGTCGGTCGAACGCGCCGCGGCGTTTTTCGCCGCGCTCGCACTCGACGAACGCGAAGCCGGCATCGCCCGCGACCTGATCGGCGAAATCCGCGGCCGCCTCGATTTTCTCCAGCGCGTCGGCCTCGGCTATCTCACTCTCGACCGCGCCGCCCCCACCCTCTCGGGAGGCGAAGCGCAGCGCATCCGGCTGGCCGCCCAGCTCGGCTCCAACCTGCGCGGCGTGTGCTACGTGCTCGACGAGCCGACCATCGGCCTGCACCCGCGCGACAACCACCTGTTGCTCGATACGCTCGCGGCCCTGCGCGACCGGGGCAACACCCTGCTGGTCGTCGAACATGACGAGGAAACCATCCGCCGCGCCGACCACCTCATCGACCTCGGCCCCGGCGCCGGCAGGCGCGGCGGCGAGATCGTCGCCGCCGGTACGCTCGCCGAAGTGAGCGCCGTGCCGGCCTCGGCGACCGGCGCCTGCCTGCGCGCGCCATTGGCGCATCCGATGCGCCCGCGCCGCCCGGTGGATGGCGCGCATCCGGCGCTGCGGGTGATGGGCGCGAACCTGCACAACCTCAAGAATATTTCCCCGCGCATCCCGCTTGCCCGCCTCACCGTGGTGAGCGGCGTCTCCGGCTCGGGCAAATCCACGCTCGCCCGCGGCGTCATCCACGCCAACCTGCGCGCCCTGCTCGGCGAGCCGGAAATGATGAAAGCGCGGCGGCGCGGCAAGGCGCTCGCGGAGACCGCGCCCGCTCCGGCGGCGCCCGCGGGCATCGCGGGCTGCCGCGCGCTGCCGGGTTGGCGGGAGGTAGGCCGCGTGCTGGAAGTCGACCAGACCCCGATCGGCAAGACGCCGCGCTCCTGCCCGGCGACCTACGTCGGTTTCTGGGATGCGATCCGCAAGCTTTTCGCCGACACGCTCGAGGCGCGCGCCCACGGCTGGAACGCGGCGCGCTTTTCCTTCAATACCGGCGCGGGACGTTGCCCGGTATGCGAAGGCGCCGGGCAGATCACGGTGGAGATGAGCTTTCTTCCCGACGTGAAGACGCCGTGCGAAGCCTGCGGCGGCGCGCGCTTCAACCCCGAAACCCTGCTGGTGCGCTGGCGCGGCAAATCGGTGGCCGATGTGCTGGCGATGGAAGTAGACGAAGCGGTGACGTTCTTCGCCGCCCATCCGGCGATTGCCCATCCCCTGCGTTTGTTGCAGGATGTCGGTCTCGGTTACCTGACCCTGGGGCAGCCCAGCCCGACGCTTTCGGGCGGCGAAGCGCAGCGGATCAAACTGGTGACGGAACTTGCCCGCGTGCGCGTGCGCGCGGGCGAATCCAGCGCCGGACTGCCGCTGCCGCCCGCGCGCCACACGCTCTACGTGCTCGACGAACCCACGGTCGGCCTGCACATGGCCGACGTGGAAAAACTCATCCGCGTCCTGCATCGCCTCACCGAAGCCGGGCACACGGTATTGGTGATCGAACACGACCTCGATGTGATTGCCGAAGCGGACTGGCTGATCGACCTCGGGCCGGAAGGCGGCGGCGACGGCGGCCACATCGTCGCCGAAGGCCCGCCGGAGGCGGTCATGACCGTGGCAAATTCGCACACGGGGCGGTATTTGGTAAAGTTCCTGGCGTCCCGGGGCGGACTGGCGGACGCCCGCGCATGACGGAATGTGCTCCCGCAGCCCGGCGGCGCAATACAATATGTGATCCAAAAACGATAGAGGAGAAACATCATGGACAAGACACGGCGCGTAAAAGTCTGGGATCTGCCGACTCGCCTGTTCCACTGGCTTCTGGTGGCGCTCGTCGCCGCGACATTCGTGACCGGCTTCATTGGAGGCAACCTGATCGAATGGCACGGCGACCTGGGCCTGGCCATCGCCGGCCTGCTCGCTTTCCGTCTCGTGTGGGGCGTGATCGGCTCGACCTACGCCCGCTTCGCCCAGTTCGTTCCGGGACCGGCGAGAATCCTTGCTTACCTGCGCGGGCAATGGCACGGACTTGGACACAACCCGCTCGGCGCGTTCTCGGTGCTCGGCCTGCTCGCGCTGCTGCTCTTCCAGGTGGGAAGCGGTTTGATCTCGGACGACAACATCGCCTTCACCGGTCCGCTCAAGAGCCTCGTCAGCCAAGAGACGAGCGACTGGTTGACCGGGCTGCACAAGCAGAATGCCTGGTTGCTCGCGGCGCTGGCGAGCCTGCACGTGGCCTCGATCATCTTCTACGCCGTGGTCAAGAAGGACTACCTGCTGTTGCCGATGATTACCGGCGTGAAAGTCGTCGATGACAGCGATGCCAATGCCGTTGCGGCGCGCGGCGGCGGCTGGCTGCCATTCATCGTCGCCGTCGCCATCGCCGCCGCCGCGGTATGGGCGGCAAACGGCGGCCTCAATCCGCCCCCGCCCCCGCCACAGGCCGCGCCGGCATGGTGACGCGGCGCCGCGATCAAACGACGACTGTCGCCTCCCCGCTTGCGGGGGAGGCGACGGCAAGCGGTTGTAATTGAGAGATAGTCATATCGTGTAAGAAAAACAAAGCGTCGTCATTGCGAGGAGCGCATCGACGTGGCAATATCCAGTTCGTTCCATCCGGCGCGTATCGACGCTGTTCTCAGCATCAGCTATTTCGGAGGGTGTCGATGCCCATTTCCGCCTCCTTGCGCACCAACGCGTTCGTTATTGAACAACTCCTTGATTTACCGGGAAACATCCCCCGCGATGCGGGGCGCACCGCCAACGTTCCTGTCCATATCGCCAACGTTTTCGAGCGTACCGCCAACGTTCTTGAGCATATCGCCAACGTTCCTGAGCATATCGCCAACGTTCTGGAGCGTATCGCCAACGTTCCTGAGCGCACCGCCAACGTTCTTGAGCATATCGCCAGCGTTTTCGGGCGCATCGCCAACGTTTCCGGACGCGCCGCCGATGTTCCTGATCGTACCGCCAATGTTCATGGTCATATCGCCAACGTTCCTGTCCGTGTCGCGCGGCATGGAGAGGGGAGGGCGCTCCATTCAGTATGAATTGCAGGCGAGTATATATAATCGCGTTCCGCCAGGCAATCTTTTTTGGACGATAACATCACCCGCTTGTCTTCCGCCGTCCATTCCGGGCGCGGTCGGAGGCGCCGCGCGCGCGATGGCGCGGGCGCAACGGCGCGCCGCGCCGCCCTCCCCGCCGCCGCGCGCCTGTCCGTGGCGAGGCGCTTTTCAGCGCAGGCCCAGCACGTCCTGCATGTCGAACAGCCCCGGCGCGCGCCCGGCGAGAAAGCGCGCGGCCCTGAGCGCGCCCAGCGCGTAGGGCATGCGGCCGCCGGATTTGTGGGTGATTTCGATGCGCTCGCCGATGCCGGCGAACAGCGCGGTGTGCTCGCCCACCACGTCGCCGCCGCGAATGGCGGAAAAGCCGATGGTTCCGGCCCGGCGTTCGCCGGTGAGGCCCTCGCGCCCGTGGATCGCGCATTCGGCAAGCTCGCGTCCGAGCGCCCGCGCGATGATTTCGCCCATGCGCAGCGCGGTGCCGGACGGCGCGTCGACCTTGAAGCGATGGTGCGTCTCGATGATTTCGACATCGTAGCCGTCGGCGAGGATTTTCGCCGCCATGTCGAGCAGGCGGAACATGGCGTTCACGCCCACCGCCATGTTGGGGGCGAAGACGATGGGGATGCGGCGGGCGGCTTCGGCGATCGCCTCCTTGCCCGCGGCGTCGAACCCGGTGGTGCCGATCACCACGGATTTGCCCAGGCGCGCGGCGTGGGCGAGGTGGGCGAGCGTGCCTTCGGGGCGGGTGAAGTCGATCAGGCAGTCGGCGGCGGCGATGGCTTCGCCCGCGTCGCCGCCGATGGCGACGCCGCTGGCAAGCCCGGCGAATTCTCCGGCGTCGCGTCCGGCGGAAGGGGCGTCCGGACGGTCGAAGGCCGCCGCCAGGGTGATGTTTTCGTCCTTGAAGGCGGCTTCGATCAGCATCCGGCCCATGCGGCCCGCTGCGCCGGCAATCGCTACCCGGATCGTGGTCATGAAAGGTTGTCCTCGGCAAGAATCGGGAAAAAAGCGGGGAAGGGGCGCGCGCCGCGAAAAAGCGGCGGGCGGGCGGGGAGGTCAGTTCTTGATGCGCGCCGGCACTTCGATCACCCGGGAGCGCGCCTCTTCCTCGGCCTCGCCGTCGTCGGGCAATTCGCCCTCGATGTGGTCGAGCCGGTCTTCGCTGAAGAAAATCGAGATGACGTACTGGCGCGCTTCGCCCTTGCCGGGCTTGAAGCGGTAAACGTAGTCCCAGCGGTCGGTGCGGAATACATCCGCCACCAGCGGCGAGCCGAGCACGAAACGCACTTGTTCGCGCGTCATGCCGGGCTGGAGCCGCGCCAGCATGACCTTGTCTACGTGATTGCCCTGGCGTATATCGATCCGGTAAGGGTCGATATGTCCGACGAGCGTGCCGAACGAGCAGGCGGCAAGGCCCGCGACCAGGAAAAGAGTGACCGGAAAGAGCGTGAAGCGCATGGGAGGAAGCCCTTCGTCCTTAATAAATTCCACCTTTTTGCGCGCGCGCGGTTTCCAGTGGAGGGCAGAAAATATAACATAGCATGCAAGAGCAGCCATCGCCTATCCAGGCAGACCACCGAAGCGACCCATGGTAGATAATTCCCGCAACCTCAAGAACATCGGCCTCAAGGCCACCCACCCCCGGCTCAAGATTCTCGAACTGTTCCAGAACACCGAGCAGCAGCACTTGACCGCCGAGGATGTTTACCGCCAGTTGATGGAAGACGATATGGACATCGGACTGGCGACCGTTTATCGCGTGTTGACCCAGTTCGAGCAGGCCGGCTTGCTCGAACGCCACTATTTCGAGACGGGCAAGGCGATATTCGAACTCAACAAGGGCGAGCATCACGATCATCTGGTGTGCCTGCAATGCGGGCGGGTCGAGGAATTCTTCGATGCCGAGATCGAGCGCCGCCAGAAGCTCATCGCCAAGGGGCGCGGTTTCGTCATCAAGGCGCACGCGCTTTATCTCTATGCCGACTGTCTGCGGGAAGACTGCCCGCACCGCCAGGCCGGCGGCGTCGGCAAGCACGCGCATTCCACCCAGGACTGACCCGCGCGGCGGCGGGGATGGGGCGGCGCGCGCGCCGTGCGGTCTTCGGCGCGTGTTTCCTGCGCCGGAAGAGCATATGTATCTACACGCTCCGCAATAGCTGGCGATAAAAACAGCGGCGCTCTCGCGCCGTTTGATACGAACTGGATTGCCGCGTCGATTCGCTCCTCGCAATGACGAGGTGGGGGAGGCTTTCGCAATGGCGCATTCTTCCGATGGACTCCCCTCCCCCGCTTGCGGGGGAGGGTGCCCGAAGGGCGGGAGAGGGCTTCGTACCAAACGGCGCGAAGCGTCACTGATTAAAAAGGGGGATGAAGAAACAAGACGCCTGTCTACATCCCGCCGCAAAAAAACAGCGTCGCTACGCTCCGCATGGAAGGAAACCCTCTCCCGCCCCTGACGGGGCACCCTCCCCCGCAAGCGGGGGAGGGAACGGCAAGCGGCTTAATTCTTCCGATGGATTCCCCTCCCCCGCAAGTCATAGGTATCTACACATCCCCAACCCCCCAGCTGTTCTGCGGATCATGCAGGACGGAATTGGCGAAGCCCCTGAGTTGTGCCGGGGAATAGTGTTCGAGCGTTTCGAGCATGGCCAAG
>JAIRLA010000028.1 GCA_031259795.1 Azoarcus sp. | reverse complement strand
GTCGAGCACGGCCAGGTTGCGGCCAATGGCTTCGTCGAAACTGATGCGTGAAAACCGCTGGGCGGCGGTGTTTTTCAGGGGGTCGGCGGTGTAGATGCCGTCGACTTTGGTGGCCTTGTGTACGATCTGCGCACCGATTTCGGCGCCGCGCAGGGCCGCGGCCGTGTCCGTAGTGAAAAAGGGATTGCCCGTGCCCGCGGCGAAGATCACGACCCGCCCGGCTTCAAGGTGATGGATGGCGCGGCCGCGGGTATAGGGTTCGACGACCTGGTCGATGCGCAACGCCGAGAGCACGCGGGCGCCCTGCCCGGCGCGGCGCATGGCGTCGGCGAGCGCCATGGCGTTCATCACCGTGGCGAGCATGCCCATGTAGTCGGCGGTGGCGCGATCCATGCCGCTCGCCGCGCCCGTCATGCCGCGAAAGATATTGCCGCCGCCGATCACGACGCCGCTTTGTACGCCCAGGCGCGAGACTTCGGCGATCTCGGCGACGATGCGGGCGATGACTTCTTCGTTGATGCCGTAGTTGTCGCCGCCCATCAGGGCTTCGCCCGAGAGCTTGAGCAGGATGCGGGAATAGGCGGGCACGGCGGCCATGCGGGGGCCTCGTCCTTACTTTTTCGCGGCGGCGGCGGCTTGCTGCGCCACTTCGGCGGCGAAGTCGGCGCTCTTTTTCTCGATGCCCTCGCCGACGATGTAGAGGGTGAAGCCCGCCACGGAAGCGCCCTTGGTTTTCAATAGCTGTCCCACGGTCTGCTTGTCGTCCTTGACGAATACCTGGCCGGACAAGGTGATGTCCTTGAGGAATTTTTGCACCGAGCCTTCGGCGATTTTTTCCAGCATTTCCGCGGGCTTGCCGGACTCGCGCGCTTTTTCGAGAGCGATGCGGCGCTCGGTGTCGATCTGCGCGGGGTCTACGCCGGAGGCATCGAGCGCGCGGGGTTTGGAGGCGGCGATGTGCATCGCCAGATCCTTGCCCAGTTGTTCGTCGCCGCCGATGAGATCGACCAGCACGCCGATCCTGGCGCCGCCGTGGATGTAGGAATAGAGCGCGCCTTTCGCTTCGACGCGCTGGAAGCGGCGCAGGGTCATGTTCTCGCCGATCTTGCCGACGAGGGCGCCGCGGGTCGACTCCACCGTGCCTTCGCCCAGCGGCAGCGCGGCGAGCGCGGCGATGTCCGCGGGCGCTTTCTCCGCCGCCAGCGTGGCGGCGCTCTTCACCAGGGCGATGAAATCTTCGTTCCTGGCGACGAAGTCGGTTTCACAGTTGCCCTCCAGGATCGCGCCCAGTTTGCCGCCCGGGGCGATGTGGATCGCCACCACGCCCTCGGCGGTGATGCGCGCCGCCGCCTTGCTGGCCTTGTTGCCCAGTCTGACGCGCAGGATTTCCTCGGCCTTGCCCATGTCGCCGCCGGCTTCCGCCAGCGCTTTCTTGCATTCCATCATTGGCGCGTCGGTCTTCTCGCGCAATTCCTTGACCATGCCCGCGGTAATTTCCGCCATGCTGACTCACTCCTCGTTTCCGTTTATAGCGCGCGGCGCGACCCGGCGCGCCGCCGCGACTTGTCCGCCATGGAATCAGGCATCTTCCGCCTGTTCGCCCTCTTCCTCGACTTCGACGAATTCCTCGCTGTCCCCCGTCTCGACGATCTCCGTGAGCGCCTGGCTGCGGCCTTGCAGCACGGCGTCGGCCACGCCGCGCGCGTAGAGGCGGATGGCGCGGGAAGAGTCGTCGTTGCCGGGAATCACGTAGTCCACCCCATCCGGCGAATGATTGGTGTCGACCACCGCCACGACCGGAATGCCCAGCTTGCGCGCTTCAGTGATGGCGATCTTGTGGTAGCCGACATCGATCACGAACAGCGCGTCGGGCAGGCCGCCCATGTCCTTGATGCCGCCGATGGACTTTTGCAGTTTTTCCAGCTCGCGCCGCGTCATCAGCGCCTCGCGCTTGGAGAGGCGTTCGACCGAACCGCTGTCCCCGAGGACCGCTTCCAGCTCCTTGAGGCGCTTGATCGACTGCTTGACGGTCTTGAAATTGGTGAGCATGCCGCCGAGCCAGCGCTCATCGACATAGGGCATGCCGGCGCGGCGCGCTTCCTCGGCGAGAATCTCGCGCGCCTGGCGCTTGGTGCTGACGAAAAGAATCGTGCCGCGATTGGCCGTGAGCTTGCGCACGAAATCCATGGCCTCGTTGTACTTGGCCAAGGTCTTTTCGAGATTGACGATATGAATCTTGTTGCGGTGGCCGAAAATGTACGGTGCCATTTTCGGGTTCCAGAAACGGGTCTGGTGGCCAAAATGGACGCCCGCTTCGAGCATCTGGCGCATCGTGACAGACATGTGTGACTCCAGCTTTTTTCAGGGTTGACCTCCGCCGGGCAAGGCGACTTTCCCGCCAGTGCCGCCGTCCGGCAAACCCGCGCGACCGCGGCGCTCCCCGGAAACAGCGCACCCTGATCGACCCGGCGTGCGAATTTCATCCCCGCGAGGAAATCCCCGCGAAAATAAGTCGGCGATTGTAACACCATGGGAACGAGCTTCTCAAGCCGTCACTGCGAACTTCAGCGGCGCTCACGCGCCGGATGGAACGCGCTG
>JAIRLA010000013.1 GCA_031259795.1 Azoarcus sp. | reverse complement strand
GGCGCTACGCGCCGTGGCAATCCTATATCGCGGTTCAAAGCGGACCTATTGGAATAGGTTCTTATCTCTTACGCGTGCTATTGCCGTCGCTGTATCTTTCACGCACAGGCGCGAATTGTTGTTCTTGTTTTCAATTCGGGGATCATCGTTGCCGCATCCCGAAGCTTTCGACTCCGGGCATGCCTTCTCAAACTGTTTCCATCCGCCCGAATCCGGCGCCCGATTCCGAACACCCGCTCATTTCACGCGATTGCGATATTCGTCGGTGCGCGTGTCGATCTCTATCCTGTCGCCGATCTCGACAAAAGCCGGCACCTGCAATTCAAACCCCGTGACGATCCGCGCCGGTTTCATGACCTTGCCGGAAGTGTCGCCCTTGACCGCGGGTTCGGTATAAGTGACTTCGCGCACCACGCTGTTGGGCAATTCCACCGAAATCGCCTTGCCGTTGTAGAACACCACTTCACAGGCAAGACCATCCTCGAGATACTTGAGCGCGTCGGTCATGTTCTCGGCTTCGACCTCGTACTGGTTGTATTCGGCATCCATGAATACATACATTGGATCGGCGAAGTAGGAATAGGTGACTTCCTTGCGGTCGAGGACGACGATCTCGAACTTGTCATCGGCCTTGTAGACCGATTCGGTCGGGGTGCCGGTAAGCAGGTTCTTGAGCTTCATCTTCACCACGGCGGCGTTGCGGCCCGATTTATTGTATTCGGTCTTCTGCACCACCAGCGGATCATTGCCGACCATGATGACGTTGCCGGAACGGAGTTCTTGTGCGGTTTTCATGCTGTAACCCTGAATGGAGGCGAGCCCGGCCCGCCCCAAAGATAAAGGAGCAGAATTCTATCCACTTTTTTTGCGCAGGTGTTGACAGAAGCGCCACAGTTCATCGACAAGATCGGGACGCGCGCCCAATATGGCGCACCAGGCGCGCGCATGCCGCCCGATCTCCGGCAAGGCGCGCGCGAAAGCCGGCCATGCCGCGGCCGCTTCTGTCTCCGTCCCGCCATTCCACGCCCGCCAGAAACCGGCGAGCGCCGCCGCGGCCGCCGCGCCGAGTCCTGTCCGGTAGAGCGCGAGAAAAGCTTCGAGCTTGACAAGATGCGCCCCGTCTTCCTGCGGGTAGATGTGCCATGCCAATGGGCGTCCCGCCCACTGCGCGCGCACGAAGGAATCCTCTCCCCGCACCAGATTGAGATCGCAACGCCACAAAAGACCGTCGTAGTCGTCCTGTCCCATGAAGGGCAACACCGCCACGCGCAAGGCGCCGCGCTCCAGCCGCGCTCCGGGCGGCAGCGCCGCGCCAAGCGCCGCTTCCACTCCGGGCAAGACCTTCCCTTCCGGAATCAACAACAACACCGGCTTCCCGCCCGCCTGCCAGCGCCGCAACAACCCGCCAATCCCCGGCTGTTCATAGCTGAACAGCGACACCAACAGCGCATCGGCGCGCGGCGGCGTCACGCCCCGCGCGCGCAGCCAGTCGGCGCACGGACACTCCAGCAGCGCCCGGTCGCGCCGGGCGAGGAGCCCGGTTTCGCGGATCAATCCGCCGGTTCCCTCGACAAAACCGGGAAAGAAGAAATACTTGGTCAACGCCGGATCAGCCTGCGGCGAAGGCAGGCCGTTGCAGCCCCGCACCCAGTCCTCCGCCGACAGGTATTCGAGATTGATCCACAGCGGCGGCGGCGTGCGCGCCGCCATCGCCCGCACATGCGCAACAGGCAACTCGCAGGCGAAGGCCTCGATCACCACATCCGCCGGCTCCGCCAACGGAAAAGGTTCCATCCACTCCCGCAGCTCGACTCCCGCCACCCCGATCCCGTCACGAACAGCCTCCGGACACACCTTGGCGAGCGCCGCCCAATCGTCGACCCAGAGCCGCACGTCAACGCCGTACCTGACCGCCAACGCCCGCGCCAGCCGCCAGCACGTACCTGTATCCCCATAGTTATCCACAACCCGGCAGAAAATCTCCCATTTCGTCATGACATCAGGGACAAAGGCGCGCATCATCTGGACAAGTTGGTCAATAAACTGGGGAAATATTGTGAACAATGGGCTTTTTCCCACGGAAGACGAAAACAATGGACATTTGCCACACAACTGTCAACGTGACTTATCTACCGTTTGTCCTTGGGGAAAAACCGGCTTCGCCACACGCGCCGCCAGACTTGTCCACAGATCTTCGCCGATTGTTTACCTAATAATCTTTTAAAAAAAGAGAACAACAAGACAAACACCCACCCAGCCGCCCGCCGCGCGGAACCAACGCAAATTCGGCAGCGCCGGGACGCAAACACGGGTAAACTAGCGCCCCTCTCCGGATTGGTACGGCCAGCTCTGGAGGCTTCCCGCGTTTTTGGCATACGGAACAGGACGAATCTCCATGTGGTTCAAGAATCTTCAGCTCTACCGTCTCCCTGTCGGATGGGAAATCGATGCCACGGAATTCGAAGCGGGGCTGGCGGCGCGTCCCCTCCAGCCCTGCGGCAGCCAGGACATGGCGTCGCACGGCTGGGTCTCGCCTCGTGACGACGATGCCTTGCTGCACAGGGTTGGCCGGCAATGGCTGATCGCCTTCGGTATCGAATCCCGTTTGCTGCCGGCGGCGGTAATCCGGCAAGAGGCCGAGGAACGGGCGGCGCTTCTTGCCGAGCAGCAGGGTTACAGGCTTGGGCGCAAGCAGATGCGCAATTTGTGCGAGCAGGTGACGCAGGAATTGTTGCCGAGGGCTTTTACGCGTCGAGGCCGCATTTATGTATGGATCGATCCGGCGGGCGGCTGGCTCGGCATCGATGCCTCCAGCCAGGCGAAGGCTGAAGAGGTGCTCGAATGCCTGCGGCAGACGTTCGATCGTTTTCCGCTTGCCTTGCTGCGCACCGTGCGCTCGCCCGCTTCGGCGATGGCCGGTTGGCTGGCCGGCGAGCCGGTCGCCAGTTTTTCTGTCGATCAGGATTGCGAACTGCGCTCCGTCAGCGAAGAAAAATCGACTGTGCGTTATGCGCATCATCCGCTCGATGGCGGTGAAATCAAGGATCACCTTGCCGGCGGCAAGATGCCGGTCAAGCTGGCGCTCACTTTCGCTGATCGCGTCAGTTTCGTGCTCACCGATAAATTCGAGCTCAAGCGGCTGGATTTTCTCGATGTCGTGCGCGAGGAAATCGGCAATGAGGACGATGCCGGGGCGCTGTTCGATGCTGAATTCGCGTTGATGACCAGCGAACTGGGCCACTTGATCCCGGCGTTGATCGAAGCTCTGGATGGGGAACAGGAAGCGCCGCGGAGCGGGCGGGGGAGCGGCGCGCCGTTCTGATCCGATTGCCGGGGCTACCGCTCCGGCAATGCCCGCAGGATGAGCGTGTCCCCGCTCTGTGTGAATTCCAGCCGTTTGAGCACGTTCATGCCGAGCAGGATGGTGTCGTCGTGATCCATCCCCGGATTGAGGCTGGCCTGGACTTGCCGGGCGACGAAGGGGCCGAGGTTCAGTTCGTTGATGACCGTCATGCGCGCTTCGACATAGCCGTTGGCGGTGGAAATCCGCATGGTTGGCCCGGCGGGCAGCAGACCAAGGCTTGCTCCCAGTTTCGCGGGGAGCGCTACTTGGGTTGCGCCGGTGTCGAGCATGAAAGTGACCGGCTGGCCGTTGATGGCGCCGGGCGCGAGGTAGTGACCGGCGCGGTTGCGCTTCAATACGAGTTCGGACTGGCC
>JAIRLA010000270.1 GCA_031259795.1 Azoarcus sp. | reverse complement strand
TTCATCCCACAACGGGCCATCGGACATCGATCTCCCGTCGACGCCCTTGCGTCATGGTATGAGCAACATCCTGAATTGTTTGTCAGACAGGTTCATAATCAGGCGGAACGCGACATCTAACCAGCCGAAGAACTGATCCTCGTCATACTCCGAATAATATTCGACGCTCCGTGCAACAAGCCGTTTGGGAGAAGGCTTCATCTTCTATGCTCCCTGGGAATGCATTGGCATGTCCACTCCCCAGGTGTTGCACATCCCAATGAGGACCACCATGAGCGTCTCCACCTTGGCCGGCGAGCATCCAAACATTTCCATCCGCAGCATTATCTGGTCTGTACATTGCCTTGCTGATCCAGCACATCCCGCACCGAACCCCAATGGTCGCGCGCGTAATACTCTCGCTTGCCTTGCAATTTGCTCACAGGCGTATTCGGTTCCGGACGGAAGGTTGCTTGCGTGAAGCGGCCTTCTTCCAAAGCGCGCAGGCCGAGGTTGCCGAGCAGTGCGGGTTTCCATGGACTGGCCGGATGGGCGGCGAAGAAATCGGCGAGCGCCGCACGGTCGGGCGGGTCTTGCCGGGCGGCCCATTGCCTGAGCGCGACTTCGAGGGCGGCTTTTTCCGTTTTGCCCGAAGGTTCGGCCACCAGCGGTTCGATCAGGCCGGGAGCGAGGATCTTTTCGGCTTCCCAAGGGAAAGGCGGTGGCCGTCGTGGATACTTTCGCCGTGTTGGCGCGCGCCCAGTCGAGCAGGGACTCTTCCATGCGGATGGGGGCCTCTTGCGCGTGGGCGGGCGGGAAAAGGCTGGCGAGGAGAAGGGCGACGGCGACCAGTGGCAGGTTGCGGTTCATGAGAAGTACCTTTTTCGTGGGCGCGATATTACAGGCGATTAGCGGATCTGTCGATGCCGGTCGTGTTGTTCGCGCGAGGCGGCGGCGCGTTCGCGCATCGAGACGGGGGCGATGCGGCGGCCATGGGCGAGCGGCTTGCGGGTGTATGGGTCGAGTCCGACGCCATCGTTGAAGCGAAAGACGCCTCGCGGGTAGTCCTTGAGACAGGCGGCGTCTCCGGCGGTGCACATCACGCTTCCCTGCGGTGGAGAGTGGCAGGCATCCCACTCTTTTTTCCCCCCCTTTTTTTATCCGGGAAACGGCGCACGACCCCTCACTGCCGGGGAGGCTGGCGCGCTTCGAGCATCGCCATCAGATTTGCGAGCCGCGCCCGGCCTTCTTCCTTCGAGACGGGGGCGTTGCGCTGCTCGCGGTCGTTGATCCGCACATCCTCGCCCATTTCGGCAATGAAACGGGACGGCTCGCATTCCCGGATTTCCTTGCCCGCCCTGCGGCGCTCGCACCATGTGAGATTGAGACTGCGCCGGGCGCGCGTGATACCGACATACATCAGGCGCCGTTCCTCATCGACCTTGCCTTCGTCGATGCTGCCCTGATGCGGCAGCAGCCCTTCCTCGACGCCGATCAGGAAGACATGCGCGAACTCCAGCCCCTTGGCCGCGTGCAGCGTGGCGAGTTGCACGCCGTCGAAGTCGGGGGCTTCCTTGTCGAGCATCGAAGCGAGCGCGATGCTCTGGGTCAGCTCGATCAGGTTCTTGCCATCCTCGCCGCCCCGGCGTCCAAGCCAGGCGATGAACTCGGAAACATTGCGCCATTTCGTTTCCGCCTCGCTGCTGTCGTGGTGCGTGAAAAGCCACTGCTCATAGCCGATCGCCGCCAGCAGATCGGCCAGCACCCCTTCCGCCGCCTCGTGCCGGGCGCGGCGCTGCATGCGGGCGATGAAGGCGGTGAATTGGCGCACGGCCTCGATCTGGCGAACCTGCGCATGCTCGCCCGCGCCTTCTTCTTCGGCGGCGGCGAACAAGCTCAGGCGGCGGTTGCCGGCATAACGGCCCAGCGCCTCGATGGTGGCCGCGCCGATGCCGCGCCGGGGAACGGTGATGGCGCGGATGAAAGCGAGATCATCATCTTCGTTCGCCAGCAGGCGCAGCCATGCCACGAGATCACGAATCTCGGCGCGGTCGAAAAAACTCTGCCCGCCGGAGATGACGTAAGGGATGTTCTGATTGCGCAAATACTGTTCGATGAGGCGGGCCTGGTGATTGCCGCGGTAGAGAACGGCGTAATCGCGGAAATGGGTGCGATGCGCGAACTTGTGAGCGCTGATCTTCATCGCCACCCACTCGGCTTCGTGCTCGGCGTCGCGGCAAGCCGTGGCCGCCACCGCCTCGCCGTCGCCATGCTCCGACCACAATCTTTTCTCGAACAGCTTGGTATTGTGGGCGATCACCCGGTTGGCCGCCTCCAGGATGCGCCGCGACGAACGGTAATTCTGTTCGAGCTTGATGAGCTTGAGGCCGGGGAAATCTTCCTGCAACTGACGCAGGTTTTCGACATCGGCGCCGCGCCAAGCGTAGATCGCCTGATCGTCGTCGCCCACGGCGGTAAACGCGCCGCGCACGCCGGTCAATTGGCGCAGCAGCCGGTACTGGGCGCGATTGGTATCCTGATACTCATCGACCAGCAAATAACGCAACCGGTTTTGCCAGCGCTCGCGCGCCTCGGCATTGTCCTCGAACAAACGCACCGGCAACGCGATGAGATCGTCGAAATCGACAGCCTGATAGGCTCGCAAGGTACGCTCGTAATCGGGATAAATCCGCGCCGCCGCGGCGGAAATCTCGTCGCCGGCCAGCCGCGCCGCCTCGGCGGGCGGAATCATCGCGTTCTTCCACGCCGAAATCCGCCATTGCAATTGCCGCGCGACCCCCTTGTCCGCATCCGCGGCGATATCGGCGACGATCTGGGCCGTATCGGCGGCATCGAGAATGGAGAATTGCGGCTTGAGTCCGCAATGACGCGCTTCCGCGCGGATGATCCGCACCCCCAGCGCGTGGAAAGTGCACACCGTCAGCCCTTCCGGCGCCCGTCCCCCCGTGAGCTGGGCCACCCGCTCCCGCATCTCGCGCGCCGCCTTGTTGGTAAAAGTGATCGCCGCCACACTGGAAGCGGCCAGGCCGCACTCGCCGATCAGGTGAACGATCTTGCGCGTGATGACCCGCGTCTTGCCGCTCCCCGCCCCCGCGAGCACCAGACAGGGACCGTCCAGATAACGGATGGCTTCGCGTTGCGGGGCGTTGAGTTGGGACGGCATCGGACGGACAGCGAAAAATGGCGGGGAACGAAGTGTACCGGACATGATGCGCGGCGACGGAGTCATGCGTCGCCCATCCGGCGGGCTGGCCGCGCCGCTTCGATCCTCGTAATGACGCCGGTTATCCCGCATCCGGCCTCCCCGAGAGCCTTGTCGACCGGGAAGATGCGGCTCCAGAAGCGGTCGGGCGTAGTCTGGAATATCGTGACCTCGATGATGCTGTTTGCAAGACACAAGACGCCATTATGATGAAGTTGCAATACGATTAAAATAACGCCTGTTTTGTGACGACGCTATCTGAAGAGGAGGAAAGGAAAGAAAATGAAACGCTCGTCCATCTCCCATCACAAAAGAATCAGCGGCGCTTCGCGCCGGAGGGTCAGCGCCCTCTCCCTGGCCCTCTCCCCTCTTCGGGGGGCGAGGGGAATAAGAAGTCTCGTCATTGCGAGGGCCGCGGGCCCGTGGCAATCCAATTCGTTCCATCCGGCGCGCAGCGCCGCTGATATGATCTCCAAGTATAAAGGCCACGCATCATGACCCCGGAAGCCGCGCGCGAATTTTTCCGCCGCTTGGCGGCGCTCAACCCCGAACCGCGCACTGAACTCGAATACGCCAGCCCCTACCAGCTTCTCGTCGCGGTCGTCCTCTCGGCGCAAGCCACCGACAAAAGCGTCAACCTCGCCACTCGCCGCCTTTTCGCCGTCGCGCCGACCCCCGCGGCAATGGCCGCGCTCGGCGAAGAGGCCGTGGCCGGCTACATCAAGACCATCGGCATCTTCCGCGCCAAGGCGAAAAACATCGTCGCCCTCTCCCGGCTATTGCTCGAACGCCACGACGGCGAAGTGCCCGCTGGACGCGCCGCCCTCGAGGCCCTCCCCGGCGTGGGGCGAAAAACCGCCAATGTCATACTAAACTCCGTATTCCGCCAAGCGGTGATGGCCGTCGACACCCACATTTTCCGCCTCGCCAACCGCACGGGGCTCGCGCCGGGCGAAGACGTGAGCGCGGTCGAAGACGCCCTCATGAAAAACGTACCCGCCCAATACCTGCTCGACGCGCACCATTGGCTGATCCTGCACGGACGCTACACCTGTACCGCGCGCAAACCGCGATGCGCCGCTTGTTGCGTGTCCGACCTGTGCGCCTGGCCCGAAAAAACAGCTTGATGACACCATAACCGCTTCGGTTGCGAAGAAAATACGAAGGTACCTTTATTTTTCTGTTGACGCAGGAAGAAGGATCGGTATAGGCTGAAAAAGCAAGGTACCTTGCCAAATATTGTTTTCTCTCGTTTTCCCTTTGTACAAGGAGGCAACCCATGTTGCTACGCTTCTTGCTTCGCCTGAAATCCCGTCTCCACACACACGAGCCTGCCAGGCGGCGCGCTCGGCCCGCGCATTCCTCGCCACGTCCCGCCCCGCCTCCGCGCCAGGATGAGGCGCCGCGCCGGGCGGCTTACCCCGCGGAATGCCCGCTGTGCAACAAACGCTGTATACTTGCCCAGCCTCGTTGCAAGCATGGTGAGGCGTTTGTCCAGTTCATGCGCACTTATCATGCCGGAGACCCGCGAATCGGAGCCGCCCTGTAGCGACGAGCAATTGCTGCTTCTTTTCCATCGCGCCGCCAGGCGGATGGCGCGCGAGCATCACCTCCACCATGAGGCGGTACGCCATGCGCAAGGGCACATTCTTTCCATCCTCGGCGAGTCCGGGCAAGTAAGCCAGCGCGAACTGCTGGAACGCCTCCATATCCGCTCCGCGTCCCTGAGCGAACTCCTGATAAAGATGGAGAAGAATGGCGACATTACCCGGCAACGCAGCGAGAAAGACCGGCGCAATTTCATTTTGCAACTGACCGGACAGGGGCGCATGAAATTGACCGAACACCATCAGCACCATCGCCAAAACGCAAAACATCTTTTTTCCATATTGAGCGATGCGGAGCGTGCATCGCTGGCGGCGCTCCTGATCCGCCTTCTCGACGCCTGGGAAGCAGAGGAAAGGCGGCGGGGAGACCAGGAGGAGGGATGGGAGGCGCTCAAGACATGGCTCAAGCGCAAAATCCATCAGGAAACAAAAAGATGAGCGGAGATTCCAGCAAACGGAAATTAAGAGCCTATTCCACTGGGCGCTCACCAGAAATCCGCTTTGCCCGCGCGCATGCTCCGGACAGCGGGTTGCGCCGGGCAAAAGACCGGACATCGCGTTACGCTCCCTTTCCTTGCTCCGCATGCTGAAAAAACAATGTCTTCCTTTCGCCGCCTGCTTCGCCGCTATCTGCCGCCCGCGCTCTGCCT
>JAIRLA010000233.1 GCA_031259795.1 Azoarcus sp. | reverse complement strand
CTTGGCTGGAGAAAAACAGGAGGTTGTGGAAGAACTGCGAGCGCCTGCTCAACACCAGCTTGCAATTTATCCATTTGGCCTTCTTGGGCATTTTGCTTAAAAGACTTTGAACAGGCTCTAAGACGTTTTTCGATTAACAATAGCTTATTTAGCCTAGTGAAACAGTGAGAGACTTGGCTCAGGAGAACGGTGTTACTTTTGAAATATACCCATTTTGGGATTAATTTACTATTAGGTTAGTGCATATGAGGACGCGCGCCCCCACGTCGCTTCGCTCCTCGCAATGACGAGGGGGGAGGCTTTCGTGACGACGGCGCTTTGCCGACATGACTATCTCTCAATCACAGCTGCTTGCCGTCCCCTCCCCCGCTTGGCGGTACACCTCTCCGGGGGGCGAGGGAAATTCTTTGGGCGAGGGGGCCTTGGGGCAAGATTTTTTCATCGAAAACTAATTCCGGTTGGAAACCTCCCCCTTCAGGGGAATAATCGAGCACGGGAGGGGCGTAACTTCTTCCGTGTGTGTCGCCCGGCTACGGGCGTGGATTGAAACAAACAAACAGACAAATAAACAAGCATTCTCCGCGTCCAAAACTCGAAAAGCCGTTCCAATGAATCAGCGGCGTTCCATGCCCGCTTGTTTTTTCTGTTCCCTGATTCCTGGTTCCCGATCCCTGACGACCGGCACCAGGAAGTCGTCCGCAATGCGGTTGCCGAGCGCGTGCAGGCGGTCGAGCAAGCGTACGGTGTAGCCGTGCAGGCCGCCGCGCACGATGTCGTCGACGCGGGCAAAACGCAATTGCGCCTCCAGTTCGCCCGCGAGGCGCTCGGTTTCACAGGAATGGGCGTTGCGTACCCGTTGCAGGTTGCCATAAACCTCTTTCATGCAGCGCGCCAGCGACCTTGGCATGTCTACTCGCAGCAGCAGTAGTTCGGCCACGCGCGCGGGGGTGATGAGGTCGCGGTAAACCTTGCGGTAGACTTCAAATGCCGATACCGAGCGCAGCAGCGCACTCCATTGGTAGAAATCGGCCGCGCCGCCTTCGACTTCGCCGGCGGGCAGGAGAATCTGGTATTTGACATCGAGGATGCGCGCGGTATTGTCGGCGCGCTCCAGGAAGGTGCCCAGGCGGATGAAACGCAGGGCCTCGTCCTGGAGCATGGTGCCGATCGTCACTCCCCGCGACAGGTGGGAGCGGTATTTCACCCAATCGAAGAAGTCGCTCGCGCCCACGTCCTGGAATTTGTCGCAGGTGAAATCGCGCATTTTCAGCCAGGTGGCGTTGGTCGTTTCCCAGAGTTCGGAGGTCAGGGCGCCGCGCACCGCGTGGGCGTTCTCGCGCGCCGCGCGCAGGCAGTTGCGAATACTCGACAGGTTGCCGGTATCGAAAATCATGTATTCGAGAACATTGTCGGGAGTGATTTCGGCGTAGCGCTCGTGAAAGCCGTTTTCCAACCCCATGATGCGCAAGGTGGCGGCCCAGGCTTGCTCCAGTTGCGCCGCCGATTGCGGCATCATCGACATGCGGTGGTTGACATCGAGCATGCGCGCGATGTTTTCGGCGCGCTCCATATAGCGCGCCATCCAGTAGAGGTGGTCGGCGGTGCGGCTCAGCATTTCGCGTTCTCCTGCAAGGGCGCGCTCATGTTTCCATCATGTCTCCAGCACCCAGGTGTCCTTGGTGCCGCCGCCCTGCGATGAATTCACCACCAGCGAGCCTTCCCGCAGCGCCACGCGCGTCAGCCCCCCCGGCACCAGTTGCACTTCTTCGCCCGAGAGAACGAAGGGGCGCAGGTCGATGTGGCGCGGAGCCACGCCGGCGTCGACGAAGGTCGGACATGTCGATAGCGCCAGCGTGGGCTGCGCGATGTAGCGTTCGGGATGCGCCACGAGCGCCAGGCGGAAGTTTTCTATTTCGTCTTTCGTCGCCGCCGGCCCGACCAGCATGCCGTAGCCGCCCGCGCCGTGGACTTCCTTGACCACCAGTTCGGGCAGGCGGGCAAGAACATGGGCGAGGTCGTCGGCCTTGCGGCAGATCCAGGTGGGAACGTTGTGCAGGATCGGCTCTTCGTCGAGGTAGAAGCGCACCATCCCGGGCACGTAGGGATAGATCGACTTGTCGTCGGCCACGCCGGCGCCGACGGCGTTGGTCACCGTGACCCGGCCGGCGCGATAGACATCGAGCAGCCCCGCCACGCCGAGCACGGAGTCCTTGCGGAAGACCGTGGGATCGAGAAAATCGTCGTCGACGCGGCGATAGATGACGTCGACCCGTTGCGGCCCCTGGGTGGTGCGCATGAAGACTTGCCCGTCGGCGACGAACAGATCCTGCCCTTCGACCAGTTCGATCCCCATCTGCTGCGCGAGGAAGGCATGCTCGAAATAGGCGCTGTTGTACGCTCCCGGCGTCAACAGCACGACGGTGGGATCGTTCACCCCGATCGGGGCCACGCTGCGCAGCGTGTTGAACAGCATATCGGGATAGCGATCGACGGGGGCCACCTTGTAGCGCGAAAACAGGCGCGGGAAAAGCCGCATCATCATCTTGCGGTCTTCCAGCATGTAGGAGACCCCCGAGGGCACGCGCAGATTGTCTTCGAGCACGTAATACTCGCCCGCGCCCGCCCGCACCACGTCGATACCGGCGATATGGGCATAGATGCCGCGCGCCGCGTCGACGCCCTGCATCTCGCGGCGGTACTGGGCATTGCCGAGCACTTGCTCCGGCGGGATCAGGCCGGAACGGAGGATTTCCTGCTCGTGGTAAATATCGCGGATGAAAAGATTGAGCGCCTTCACGCGCTGGATCAGTCCGGCGGAAAGGGTTTGCCACTCGCTGGCGGGCAGGATGCGCGGCACGATGTCGAACGGGATCAGGCGCTCGACCCCCGCATCTTCGCCATAGACCGCGAAAGTGATGCCGTTGCGGTTGAAAAGCCCGTCCGCCTCGGCGCGCTTCTGCGCCAGCTTCTCGCCCGGCATCTCGGCCAGCCAGCTTGCATACGAAGCATAGTGCGCCCGCACATGCCCCGCCTCATCGGTCATTTCGTCGTAAAAGCTGGTACTCATCGCGCAAATCCTGCCCCGTAGCGGATAGGCGGTACGAGCGAAAAGCGTGCCACTGCGTACAGGGGCAAAGCTATGTATGGGAGAATTATTACAGGTCCGCGCGCACCATTATAGTGCAGGGACGCCATGGCATTCCGGCTCGAGGTGCATCAGGGGGCGGGGATCGGATTCAGCCAGCGCCGCTACGCACCAAGAAACGAACAGCCGCTGCCCCGTCGTTGCGAAGAGTGCGATCGACGCGGCAATCCCCCTGTCTCGTCATTGCGACGAATTCCCCTTGTATCTTCCAACCATGAACACAAATAATAATGGCAGGCTGTGGAGCTTGTGGGCAG
>JAIRLA010000076.1 GCA_031259795.1 Azoarcus sp. | reverse complement strand
GTGGACAGGCGTTCCGTTCCTTCCCCCTCTTTTTATCCAGCGGCGCTGTGCGTCGGTTGAAACGAAACCCTCTCCCGCCCCTGGCGGTGCGGCCCTCGCAATGACGAGGGGGGCGGCGTTCGCAGTGATATGGGGCGGCTTTTGTAATGGCGAGGGAGGCAAGTTCTTGCGAAAGCCGCCCCCCTCGTCATTGCGAGGAGCGCGGCGGCGCGGCAATCCATGCGGCGGTTCAAGGCGGGCCTATTGGGATGGATTCTTGACCCGTGCGTCAGGCATAGGCGGGCGCGAATGCCTGTTCGGGGTTTTCCGTGGGGCCGTTTTCGCTCCAGTAGGGGGAAAGCGCGCGCAGTTGCGCGATGACCGGCGGGACGGCGGCGATGACGCGGTCGATTTCTTCTTCCGTGGTGTCGCGCGAGAGGGAAAAGCGGATGGCGCCGTGCGCGGCGGTGTAGGGGATGCCCATGGCGCGCATGACGTGCGAGGGTTCGAGCGAGCCGGAGGTACAGGCGGAGCCGGAACTGGCGGCGATGCCTTGTTTGTTGAGGAGCAGCAGGATGGCTTCGCCTTCGACGTATTCAAAGGCGATGTTGCTGGTGTTGGGCAGGCGGCTGGCGGCGTCGCCGGTGACGAAGGCGTGCGGGACGCGCGACAGGATGCTCGATTCGAGTTTGTCTCGCAGGCGGCGGATTTGGGTGTTTTCGTAGTCGAGGTGGGCCAGCGCGAGTTCGGCGGCCTTGCCGAGCGCAACGATGGAAGGGGTGTTTTCGGTGCCCGCGCGCCGGCCGCGCTCCTGGTGGCCGCCGCGCAGCAGGGGGCGGAAGCGGCAGCCGCGCCGCAGGTAGAGGACGCCGATGCCTTTGGGGGCGTGCAGTTTGTGGCCGGAGAGCGAGAGCATGTCGATTTTCGTCTCTTTCAGGTTCATCGGCACTTTGCCCACGGCCTGCACGGCGTCGGTATGGAACATGATGCCGCGCGCGGCGGCCATTTCGGCCATGGTTTCCACCGGGAAGATCGTGCCGGTTTCGTTGTTTGCCCACATCGCCGAAACGAGGGCGACGTTGCCGCCAAGGAGCGTCCGGTATTCGTCTATGTCGAGCCGGCCTTTTTTATCCACCCTGAGCTTGTGGACGACGTAGCCTTCTTTTTCGAGCCAGTCGCACAGGTTGAGGATGGCGGGATGTTCGACGGCGGTGGTGATGACGGTGTTGCGCTCCGGCTGGGCGCGCAGGGCGGAAAGGATGGCGGTGGAGTCCGATTCGGTGCCGCAGGAGGTGAAGATGATTTCCGAATCGTGTTCGGCGCCGAGGAGCGCCTGCGTTTGCTGGCGCGCGTTTTTCAGCGCGGCGCCGACTTTCGCGCCAAAGGCGTGGATGGAGGAGGGGTTGCCGAAATGTTCGCTGAAGAACGGCAGCATGGCTTCGACGGCGGCGGGATCGACTCTGGTGGTGGCGTTGTTGTCGAGGTAGATGGGGGGCGGGGCGGGGGTGTTCATGCCGGTTCCTTGTTTTCTTGTCCGTTGGCGTCATGCCTGTGCCGCGGGCATGTGCGATGCGGGCAATACCTGCACGAGTTCGCCGAGGGCTTCGACCAGCTTTTGCTGGATGCCGCCCAGCGTCGAGGCTTCCATCATGCAGCCGGCGCATGAGCCTTTGAGCTTGACGTAGATGTTGCGGCCCTGGACTTCGATCAGTTCCACGTCGCCATTGTCGCGTATCAGCGTGGGGCGGATGCTCTCCAGCACTTCTTCGATTTTCTTGATGCGCTGTACGAGGGTGAGGCGCGGCGCGGCGGGCTTGGGCGCGCCGGGCCGGAGCGGCGGCGAGACTTCGCCGGGGCCGGGGCGCTCCGCCTTGACTTTGGCGAGGATCTCTTCGATGCCTTCGTGGCAGGCCGCGCAACCGCCGCCCGCCTTGGTGTAGAAGGTGACTTCTTCGACCGTGTCGAGGTTGTTGGCGCGGACGACGTCTTCGATCAGCACCGCGTCGACGGCGAAGCATTTGCAGACGAGCGCGCCTTCTTCATGCTCGTCGAGCCAGCTCTCGCCGCGATAGTTGGCGATGGCCGCGTGCAGCGCTTCGCGCCCCATGACCGAGCAGTGCATTTTTTCGGGAGGCAGGCCGTCGAGGTAATTGGCGATGTCCTGGTTGGTGACGGCGAGCGCCTGTTCCAGCGTCATGCCTTTGACGATTTCGGTGAGCGCCGAGGAGGAGGCGATCGCCGAGCCGCAGCCAAAGGTCTGGAAACGCGCTTCTTCGATGACGCCGGTGCCGGGATCGACTTTCAGCATCAGGCGCAACGCGTCGCCGCACTGGATGGAGCCGACGTCGCCCACGCCGTTGGCTTCGGCAAGCGGCCCGGAGTTGCGCGGATTGAAGAAATGTTCACGGACTTTTTCGGAGTATTCCCACATGGTTCCGGCTCCTTAGATCGAAAACGATTGCCCGCAAGAGCACCGCGCGTCGGCATTGGGGTTGTCGAAACGGAAGCCGGTCCGGGCGAGGCTGTCGATGAAGTCGATGTGTATTGCGTCGACCATCGGCAGGGTGAAGGGATCGACGAAGATTTTGATGCCGTCGACGTCGATCTCCAGATCGTCTTCCGCTTTGCCGGCTTCCAGCCGCATGCCGTATTGCAGCCCGGCACAGCCGCCGCCCTGCACCAGCAGGCGCAATCCGGCCACGGTCGTCTCCGAGCCGCGCATGAAGCGGCGAATGGCCGCGACAGCCTTGGGGGTGAGGGTAATCATGGTTATAAGTCTCCGTTCTCTCTGCAAGGGTAAGGGGCGGGGTCTGTGGAGCAATGAACGTGCCAGATTTATAACTTCAATCAAAACAACAGGATGGAAGATCGCCGAAATGGTTTTGTCGCAAACACGACAAAATGTCCGCGACAGACGGGAACTAAACGGACAATTCGGCAAGCCGTTCTTCGCAATGCCATGAATTTTGGCGGATTTTATTCTGGCATGGCGCTTGCTGCGGCAAAGCGTCCCCGAGAGGAGTTCCTGTGCCATGTCCATCGTCATCATCAACGACACCACGCTGCGCGACGGCGAGCAGTCCGCCGGAGTTGCGTTTTCGCCCGGCGAGAAAATCGCCATCGCCCGGCGGCTCGACGCCATCGGCGTGCCCGAACTGGAAATCGGCGCGCCGGCGATGGGGCCGGAAGAAAGGGAAAGCATCCGCGCCGTGGCCAGTCTGGGACTCAAGGCCAGGCTCATGGTCTGGAGCCGCATGCATATGGACGATCTGGCGGCGAGCGCCGGTCTGGGCGTCGACAGGGTGGATATTTCCGCGCCGGTTTCCGACCAGCATCTGGTCTGCAAACTGGGAAAAGACCGGAAATGGCTGCTGGCCAACTTGCCGCGTTTCATCGCGCAAGGGCGCGAGCTGGGGCTGGAAGTGTGCGTCGGTTGCGAGGACGCCTCCCGCGCCGATCCCGATTTCCTGCTCGCCGTCGCCGAAATGGCCGCCCGCGCGGGCGCGGTGCGGCTGCGTTATGCCGACACGCTGGGCATCGCGGAGCCGTTCCGATTGCGCGACACCGTGGCGCGGCTCGTCGAAACTTGTGGACTCGATATCGAAATGCATGCCCACGACGATCTGGGGCTGGCGACCGCCAACACGCTCGCCGCCGTGCGCGCCGGGGCGAGCCACGTCAACACGACCGTCAACGGACTCGGCGAGCGGGCGGGCAATGCCGCGCTGGAAGAGGTCGTGATGGGCGTGGAAAAGCTCTATGGCTGTACGACCGGGGTCGATCTCAAGAACTTTCCGGCCTTGTCGGAGATCGTCGCCAACGCTTCCGGCCGCCCGGTGCATTGGCAGAAGAGCATCGTCGGCCATGGCGTGTTCATGCACGAGGCGGGTATTCATGTCGACGGGCTGCTGAAAGACCCGCGCAATTACCAGGGTTTCGATCCCGGAGAGGTCGGCCGCCGCCACAGCATCGTGCTCGGCAAGCATTCCGGTCGCCGCGCCGTGCTCGCCGTATATGCCGGAATGGGCATTTCGCTCGATGAGGCCATGGCGAAAAAGCTGGTCGACGCTGTGCGCGCGTTCACCGCCCGCGCCAAGCGCCCGCCCGGCGAAGCCGATCTGCGGGAACTCCTCGCCAATCACGGCGCGTTCGCCTTCGCCTGAAAGGAATACGCCATGAACATGGACGCCGATACCGGCCCGGACCGCGATGAAGCCTTGCGGGAACTCGTTTCCGCCGAGGACTTCCTGGAATATTTCGGCGTGCCCTACGATGAAAACGTCGTGCGGGTGAATCGCCTCCATATCCTGCAACGCTTCCACGATTATCTGGAACGCCACGCCGCGCGGATGCCGGCGGACGCCGCCGGGCGCGCCGCCATCCACCGGAAATGGCTCGCCCTGGCCTACGATGATTTCGTCAGGTCGGACGCGCTCACCGAAAAAGTCTTCGCTGTTTTCCGCAACGCGCCGCGTCCCGAAGGCGGCACGTCATCGTTCGTGCCGCTGGACAAGGTGTTCCGCTGAGGCATGATGACGGATTCGCGCCTCCTCCCGCCTTCTTCCCCTCGCTTCGCGCCCGGCGACGAAGTGCGCGTCATCCGCAATGTCCGGGACGACGGGACTTATCCCGGCGCCGCCCGGGGCGATCTGCTCGTGCGGCGCGGCAGCGTCGGCGTGGCGCGGGACATCGGCACATTCTTGCAGGATCAAATCATTTATTCCGTTTATTTCCACGACGAGAACCGCTTGGTCGGCTGCCGCGAGGAAGAGTTGATCGGCGCCGGCGAAGCATGGACGCCCGGTTTGTTCGAATTCCGCGACAAGGTGCGAAGCCGCGCCGTGTTGCAGGTAAATGGCGAGACGATGATCGAACCGGGCGACGACGGCGAAATCGTCAGGGTATTGCGCGATCATCCGGGCGGCTCCGCCTATCACGTCCATTTCGCGGTCGCGCCGGGGCGAGTGTTCCTGGTTCCGGAAACAATGCTGGAAGAATGCGGCGGCGCGCCGCCGTCCGACGCCTCGGAATCCGGAGCGCCGGAAAAGGACGCGGAGCTTTATTACCGCCAGCGCCCCCGGGCCTTCACCCGCCCCGAAATGCGCCTCCTGCGCCACATCCTCGTGACGTTCGACGACGACGGACAAAAACAGAACGCCATCACCCTGCTGGAAGAACTGCGCGACCACATCCTGCAATCCGCCGACCGCGCCGCCGCCTTCGCCGCCGCCGCCCTGGAACACTCGCATTGCCCGACCGCATTGGGAAACGGCGTGCTCGGCACGATCAAACCCGGTCAATTGTTCCCCGAACTGGAACCCCACGCCTTCTCACTTGCCGAGGGCGCGCTTTCAACGCCGGTGGAATCGCCCGTCGGCATGCACCTCATCTTCTGCGAACGCATTCATCCGCCCATGACCATGAGCTTTGAAGAAAGCAAGGCGCGCATCATCGCCCATCTGGACGGCAAGCGGCGGCGATTGCGGGAGTGAATCGGCAAGCGTGGCCCGTGTCACAAGGGCGGATCAGGCGAG
>JAIRLA010000021.1 GCA_031259795.1 Azoarcus sp. | reverse complement strand
CAATTAATTGGCACAATATTTGCTTAAAACAGCGCGAGAGGTAGTATGGACGCAAAACAGCGAGCAGGCATTTTGTATCAACATTAACAGGGGAAATACAGTGTGTAGATGCCTATGCCGCAAGCGGGGGAGGGAAGTGTCCATCGGGAGAACTCGTCATTGCGAGGGGGGAGGCTCTCCCGCTTGCGGGAGAGGAAGCCGCGTGTTGAGCGGCAGGCATGGATGCCCGTCGATATAGTTGCTGCTGCCTCGATCCCACACCTTTCGTGTTGCGTATGACTTCCAATGCCTCTGATGCTGTACGATAGCGAACCACTCAAACGATTCATCGCCGACTTCAGCCCCGTTCATTGAGCAGAAAACATGGATACAGGACGAACCGGAATCGCCCTTTTACTTGCAGGCATGCTCGCCGCCTGCCTGCCTTCCGCCACATTCGCCGCGCCGGAAACACACTCCGCCCCCGGCGCCGCCGCTCTTCCGGGCGATCCAGCCCCGCCCATGGATGAAATCGACGCCGCGCTCGAACGTAGTGAAGCCGCCAAAAAGGCGCTGCTGACGCGCATCCGTGAACTCGAAAAGGCGCAAGACCATTTGCTGAAGCAAATCGACCAGATCGCTACCGATGTACAGGCCACCACCGAAAAGGCCAGCGCCCTTCCGCAATCGGCGCCCCGCGCCGCGCCCGTTTCCCCGCCGCTTCCCGCGCCTTCCCGGCCAGACGCGCCGATAAAGCCCTCGTTCAACTGGATTTTCGGCGGGCTTGCCGTTTTCGCCCTTGCCCTCAGCGTCATCCTGCTGCTGCGCACACGCCAACAGCATGACGCGCCCGATGCGCAGGCCGACGCCACGAGCGAGATTCCGCCGCCGCCCGCCGCGACGGACGACGCCAACGACACCGATATGGTGCTCCCGCCATTGATCCATCCTTTCGTCCCGACCCTGCCCGATTGGGACGTTGCCGCGCCCGCTTTCGATCCGCGCGGCGTGTCGGTCTTCACTCCGGACACGAAAGTTCACGCGCACGAATCCACCATCGAACTGGCCGAGCTCATGCTGAGCTTTGGCCGGGTCAACAGTGCCGTCGAGACCCTGACGAACTTCATCGGCAATCATCCGCGGGAAGCCGTCGCGCCGTGGCTCAAATTACTCGAGGTCTACCGGGAAAGCGGCCAGCGCGCCGAGTTCGACAAGATCGCGCACAAGCTGAACGAGACGTTCAATGTCTGGACCGTCACCTGGGAGAATTTCGACGATGCCCGCAACCCGAGACACGGGATCGAAGAAACGCGCCACGTCACCGAGCATTTGCAGGAAATATGGGGATCGCGCGAATGCCAGGCTTATTTGCAGTATCTCCTGCGCGACAACAGGGACAAGACGCGGCAAGGCTTCGCGCTTACCGCCATTGATGACATCCTCTGCCTGAGCGCCATTCTCGAATACGATCTCGGCCCCTATACCGGACCAACCGGCGTTTTCTCCACCCATTCGCTATTGAAAACCGGGAAATACGAAGAAGAACAAACCGACGGCCTGCATCCGGCCATGGATGAATACCCCCGGAACGAAGACCAAGATACGGAAAAGCAACCGGCGGAAGCATGAACCAGGCATCAGGCCGGGTTGGGCAGATCGAGAAAATCGGCTTCCAGTTTCAATTCATCGCTCAGGTAGCGGGCAAGCGCCCATGGGCCGTAGCGCTCGGTGGCATGATGGCCGGCGGCGATGTAGGGCACGCCGGATTCCCGCGCCAGATGCGTGGTGGGCTCCGAGATTTCGCCCGACACGTAAAGGTCGCACCCGGCGGCGATCGCCTGTTCGAACCACCCTTGTCCCCCGCCCGTGCACCAAGCGACGCGCGCCACCGCGCGTTCGCCATCGCCCACCAGCAAGGGTTCGCGTCCGAGCCTTGCGGTAATCCGCGCCGCGATGTCGCGCGCGCTGAGTCCGGACTCCTCCGGCCTGCCGATCCAGCCAATATCCTGGTCGCCGAAACGCGCCTCGCCGCGCCACGCCATGATGCGCGCAAGCTGGGCATTGTTGCCCAGCCGCGGATGTGCATCGAGCGGCAGGTGATAGGCGAGCAACGAAATATCATTGGCAAGCAGCGTCCCCAGCCTGCGCCGGCGGATGCCGGTGATGCGCCCATCTTCCCCTTTCCAGAAATAGCCATGGTGGACCAGTAGCGCATCATGGCCGCCAGCGACCGCCGCCTCGATCAGCGCCTGGCTGGCCGTCACGCCGCACAGCGCCCGCCGCACTTCGGGACGCCCTTCCACTTGCAGTCCGTTTGGGCAATAATCGCGCAACCGCGCGACTTCCAGCAATTCGTCAAGATGACGGCACAACGCGGCGAGCCGCATATCTCAAATCTCCTTTTTCCCGGAACAACAATGCCCGAACGTTTCCTTTCCGGCGTTTCCCCATCCCGCGGGCCGTCATTATGCGTCGATTGTGGTTGATCTTCGCACAGGCGGTAACGGTCAGCGTCGCCGTCCTTTTCGTCATCGGCACGTTCCGGCCCGAATGGGTGCGCGGCACCCTGATGGCGCCCCCGGTGGTTCCGACCGTCACCGTCGTTGAAACACCCTCTTCCGCGAACGTCGTCTCCCACGCCGGCGCCGTGCAGCAGGCCCTGCCGGCAGTTGTATACATTTCCACCCGGCAGGAAGCGCGCGCCCCCAGCCACCCGCTCGTGAACGACCCGCTGTTCCGGCGCTTTTTCGGCACGCCGGAACGCACCGGACTTGGTTCGGGAGTCCTCGTCAGTCCGGAAGGCTTCATCCTCACCAACAACCACGTCATCGAAAACGCCGACGAAATCGAGGTCACGCTCATCGACGGGCGCAAGTTCGACGTCTACCTCGTCGGCCGCGACCCGGAAACCGACCTCGCCGTGCTCAAGCTCGTCACGGGCGGCTCCAGCCTGCCGGCGATCCCCTTCGCTCCGGCGAACAGCCTCGCCGTGGGCGACATCGTGCTGGCCATCGGCAATCCATTCGGCTTCAGGCAGACCGTCACGATGGGCATCGCCTCGGCGCTTGGCCGCCACCACCTCGGTATCAGTACATTCGAGAATTACATCCAGACCGACGCCGCCATCAATCCCGGCAGTTCGGGCGGCGCGCTGATCGACGGCTCCGGCCGCCTCGTCGGCATCAACACCCTGATCTATTCGGGCACCGGCCAGTCGCTCGGCATCGGCTTCGCCATCCCGGTCTCGATCGCGCGCAAGGTGCTCGAACAAATCATCGCCAACGGCGAAGTCGTGCGCGGCTGGGTCGGCGTCGAAATGCGCGAGATCACCCCGGATGCCGCCGTCCCCGGCATGCCGGCAAACGGCGGCGGCGTGTTGATTTCCGGCGTCCTGGACGGCAGTCCCGCCGATCAGGGCGGCGTCCGGCCCCACGACATCCTGATAGCCGTCGATGAGCAAAGCGTGCAAAATTCCCGCGACATGCTCGATCTGGTCGCCGCGCTTTCGCCGGGACAAACCGCGGCTTTCCGCGTCTTGCGCAATGGCAAGGAAATCGAGCTGAAAATCACCGTTGGACGGCGGCCGCCGCCGCAGCAGCCTGCCCGGCGCTGATGTGCAATCCAAAGCAGAGAACGAGAACGACGTTGCCCGGCCTTGCCCGCGCCGAATTCCACGGGCGTCTCGTGAAGCTCCACACGGGATTTCCGCCATTGCGAAGAGCAAAGCCCCAGGGCGGTCAGCACGGTCTTTCTGAGCAGTGATCGTGATGCTTGTCACGTTTCTTTACATACGCCCGCCACAATTCCGGCGCCCCTCTCCAGACGAACGTTCAATGTCCGGGAAATCCGCGTATTCATCGCAACATCAATAGACAGCAAGCAAATCCTGCCCCCGCCGTCAAAAGATGGGGATGACGATCAAGTCGCCTTTCGGCCTTGAACATCAATTTTGAGCATCGATGAAGCGGAAAACCTCTCCCTTTCATGTCGAAATAATTTACATAAATCTCGGAACATATTTCCATTTCTCGCTTTTTTACCGCTTTCTTTAATGGGCACCCTGCAATCCCAGGAAATGGCATGTTTTTTGCTGACACATCTCTTGCTGTTTGGTTTGCATGCTGAACCAATGATGCAAAAAAAAGTTCGACGAGTGTTCGAGCAGGGCTGATCCGAAGCCATCCCATGCGCATGCCATCTGTACCGCAAAGCGTTTCCCGCGATGTCCTTCGAGCCGGTTCTGCAAAAATACTCAGCCCTCTTCAACCACATCTCTTGGAGTTCTCAATGAAAAAAACCATATTGGCCGGCGCGCTGTCCATTGTGGCGTTATTCGGTTCGGGTGGCGTCAGCGCCGCTCCGTTCATCATCAATACAACACTCGATAACATCGGAACGGGGTTCGACTCTGTTGTCAATAACACCGGCTCGAGCATTGTAACCCAAGGGGTGACATCCGGGCAGAATGTTTATCAATACACCGATATTAACGGTAATGCCGCGACGGTTACCGTGACTCGTCCCGATGGTTCATCGTTTGCTCCTTCCGGCGGTTACAGTTCTAAAGGCATATCGCTCTCCGGCGCTACATGGAATATCAATCCTCGTGCGTCGAGCAGTGATCCGATCCCCGGCTACAACTCGGGCCTGACTTTCACGTTCAGCTCGCCAATCAATGCTTTCGGCTTCGAGATCGGCGACTGGGCAACATGTTGTAGATCTGGAACTCGCCCTGACGATATTGTCAGCGCCTACGGCGTGCCCACTACAGGTTCCGGCCTGTGGATCGCTTTCGATGGCGGCGCCGCCACCTTGCCCGCCAACGCGCTATCTGCTTCCGACAACCCCGGATATGTCGCCACGGGCAGTTACACCAACTTCATCGGCGCCATCGACTCGTCCGGTTATTTCTCCTCCATCACGTTCTTCGGCGACGGTTTCGGCGAACGCTTGGTTGCCGGTGGCACGCTGCGTTTCGCTTCCGTGCCTCAAGGCTCCGTCGGCGCTGGCGGTAACGTCAGCGTGCCCGAACCGGCAGTGTTGGCATTGTTCGGTTTGGGACTGGCTGGCCTGGGCGCCATCCGGCGCCGCAAGCCATAAGAAACGGGACTGGACTGGCAACTTTTCAGCAAACTGAACAACCGGCAAGGCGTTGCATGCCTTGCCGGTTTGTTTTTCTGCCGCCGCGAGCAAACCATCACTTGCCGATATGCGGCTCCACGATGCGGCGATAGAACTCGTGGAAATGCTGCATGCCGTCCTCGAAGGGCGACTGGTAGGGGCCAATCTCGTTGCGGCCTTCGCGCAGCAGCGCCAGGCGGCCGCGATCCATGCGCTCGCCGATGTCGTCGTCCTCGATCGCGGTTTCCATGTAGGCGGCCTGCTCGGCTTCGACGAACTCGCGCTCGAACTCGACGATTTCTTCCGGATAATAGAACTCGACCACATTGGTGGTCTTGTGCACATCGACCGGGATCAGCGTGCTCACCACCAGCACGTGCGGATACCACTCGACCATGATATTCGGATAGTAGGTCAACCAGATCGCCCCGCGCGGCGGACGGCGTTCGCCATAAAAGGAAAGCACCGCCTTCTGCCAGCGCTCGTAGACCCGCGAGCCTGAACGGGCCAGCGAAGTGATGCCGACCTGCTGCACCGAATACCACTCGCCGAACTGCCACGAAAGATCGTCGCACGTGACGAAATTGCCCAGCCCCGGGTGGTAGGGCACGACGTGGTAGTCCTCCAGATACACCTCGATGAAGGTCTTCCAGTTGTAGTTGCACTCGTGGATCACGACCTTGTCGAGCTTGAAGCCGGAAAAATCCAGATATTGCGCGGCCCGCATGCCGGCGAGATCCGCCGCCGCCGAGCGCGGCCCGGCGAAGAGAAGGCCGTTCCAGCTCTCCAGCCGGTCGCGCTTGAGATTGAGGCAAGGGTTGTCCGCAAAATGCGGCGCGCCCAAGAGCGCCCCCCCGGCGTCGTAAGTCCAGCGATGGATCGGACAGACGATGCTATCGGTCTTGCCCGCCCCCTGGAGCATGATCGCCTGGCGGTGGCGGCAGACATTGGCGAGGCGGTGCACCACGCCATCGGCGTCGCGGTACAGAAGTCCGGCGTGATCGAGCCATTCCTGCGAGCGGTAACTGCCGGCTTCGGGCGTCATCAGCTCATGACCGGCGTACCCCGGACCGGCATCGAAGAGAAGCCTTTTCTCCAGTTCGAATGTTCTTTCGTCGAAATACCATGACACCGGAAACTGAGAAGCGCCTGGCGCCAGATGTACCGTGGAAGTGATGTCGGACATCCCAAACCCCTTTCAAGTAACAAGAAGCCGGAAAGGGGGTGATTCTAAAGCGGAAGCGGTTTGACCGCCAGATGCGCGATCGGGTATTTTTGCTCCTTCTTGGGGTACTCTGTTTTTCCATCGTTTTTTCTCTATCCTTCATCCCGCCATGACCAAAACGGCGCCCGCCGCCAAAACATTCGACGACGCCATATCCGGACTCGAAACCATCGTCCGGCAACTGGAAGCCGGCAACCTGCCGCTCGAACAGGCGCTTGCCTGCTACCAGCGCGGCGTGGCCCTGCTGCGCTGTTGCCAGGACAAACTCGACGCCGCCGAGCAACAGGTGAAGATGCTCGAAGGCGACGCGCTCGTCCGTTTCGCGGCGGACGACGCGGACAAGGGCGAACGCACCTGAGAGCGAAGCGACATGAATTTCACCGAATGGCTGCCATATATACAGCAACGTACCGAAACCGCCCTGCAAGCGGCGCTCCCCGCCGCCGCCCTGACCCCGAACCGGCTGCACGAAGCCATGCGCTACGCGGTCCTCGGCGGCGGCAAGCGGATACGGGCGCTGCTGGCGCACGCCGCCGGCGCGCTCACGCACGCGGCGCAGAAACAACTCGACTTCGCCGCCTGTGCCGTGGAACTGATCCATGCCTACTCGCTGATCCACGACGACATGCCATGCATGGACGACGACAAGCTGCGCCGGGGCAAGCCCACTGTCCATGTCGAATACGATGAAGCCACCGCGCTGCTGGCGGGCGACGCCCTGCAAACCCTCGCCTTCCAGGTGCTGGCCGAACATCCGGTGAGCGCGACGGCGGCGGGGCAAATCGAAATCATCCAGACGCTGGCCCTGGCGGCCGGTTCGCACGGCATGGCCGGCGGCCAGGCCATCGACATCGCCGCCGTCGGGCGCGAAATGACGCGCGAAGAACTCGAACTCATGCACCTGCGCAAGACCGGCGCCCTGATCCGCGCCGCCATCCTCATCGGCGCGCATGCCGGCGAAGGGGTCAACGAAACGCGGCGGCGGCATCTCGACACCTACGCCAAGCGCATTGGATTGCTCTACCAGGTGGTCGACGACATTCTCGATGCCGAAGCCGATACCGCCACCCTGGGCAAAACCGCCGGCAAGGATGCCGACCATGGCAAACCGACCTATGTCAGCCTCCTCGGCGCCGCCGACGCCCGCCGTTTCGCCGAAGATCTGCTCACCGAGGCCTGCGATGCCCTCGCGCCGCTGGGAGAACGCGCCATCCGCCTGCGCGACCTGGCCGACTACATCGCGCACCGCGCCTTCTGACCGACCCGCCTACCCAATAATGTCCAATCATCCCCTCCTCGACCGCATCGCCTCCCCGGCGGATCTGCGCACGTTCGAGCGCAAAGATCTGCCCGCGCTGGCCGAAGAACTGCGCGCCTTCCTCATCGAATCGGTGGCGCAGACCGGCGGGCATCTCTCCTCCAACCTCGGCACGGTCGAACTCACCATCGCGCTCCATTACGTCTTCGACACCCCCGAAGACCGCATCGTATGGGACGTCGGCCACCAGACCTACAGCCACAAGATTCTCACCGGCCGCCGCGAAGCCATGGCCACCCTGCGCCGCCGCGGCGGCATCTCCGGCTTCCCGCGCCGCCCGGAAAGCGAATACGACACCTTCGGCACCGCGCATTCATCGACCTCGATCTCCGCCGCGCTCGGCATGGCCGTGGCGGCGCGCGACCGGGACAAGGCGCGCGCCGCCATCGCCGTGATCGGCGACGGCGCCATGTCGGCGGGCATGGCCTTCGAGGCGCTCAACAACGCCGGCGACATGAAGGGCATCAACCTGCTGGTGATCCTCAACGACAACGACATGTCGATTTCGCCGCCGGTCGGCGCGCTCTCCCACATCCTCGCCCGCCTGATGACCCCCTACAGCGCGGCGCGCCGTCTCGGCAAAAAAGTGCTCGGCGTCGCCCCCCCCATGGCGGAACTGGCGCGCAAGGTCGAGGAATACGCCAAAGGCATGATAACGCCCGGTTCGCCCGGCACCCTGTTCGAAGAATTCGGCTTCCACTACTACGGCCCCATCGACGGCCACGATCTCGACACCCTGGTACCGATGCTGCAAAGCCTGCGCCGCCTCGAAGGGCCGCAATTCCTGCATGTCGTCACCCGCAAGGGGCGGGGCTACAAACTCGCCGAAGCCGACCCCATCCGCTACCACGGCGTAGCGCGATTCGACCGCCACGCCGGCATCCAGGACGCGCCTCCCGACGCCCCCCCCACCTACACACAAGTGTTTGGCGACTGGCTGTGCGATGCCGCCGCGCGCGACCCGCGCATCGTCGGCATCACCCCGGCAATGTGCGAAGGCTCCGGTCTCACGCGCTTCGCCGCGGACTTTCCCGGACGCTACTACGATGTCGGCATCGCCGAGCAACACGCGCTCACCTTCGCGGCGGGGCTTGCCTGCGAAGGGTACCGCCCGGTCGTGGCGATCTACTCCACCTTCCTGCAACGCGCCTACGACCAACTCATCCACGACATCGCCCTGCAAAACCTGCCCGTCATGCTCGCCATCGACCGCGGCGGACTGGCCGGCGCCGACGGCGCCACCCACCACGGCGCCTTCGACCTGTCATTCCTCGCCTGCGTGCCCAACCTGCTGGTGATGCTCCCCGCCGACGAAAACGAATGCCGCCAGATGCTCTACACCGCGCTCTGCCATGACGGCCCGAGCGCCGTGCGCTACCCGCGCGGCAAAGGCCCCGGCGCGCCGCCCGCGCCCGAAATGTGCGCCCTGCCCCTGGGCAAGGCCGAAATCCGCCGCCACGGCAAAAAAACCGCCCTGCTCGCCTTCGGCAGCATGGTATCCCCGGCGCAGGAAGCGGGCGAGGCGCTCGACGCCACGGTAATCAACATGCGCTTCGTCAAACCACTCGACGAAGCGCTCATCCTGCGCCTCGCGCATGACCACGAACTGCTCGTCACCATCGAAGAAAACACCGTCATCGGCGGCGCCGGCGCGGAAGTCGCCCGCGTCCTCGACAACCTGCCCGCGCGCCCCCGGCTCCTGCGCCTCGGCCTGCCCGACCGTTTCATCGACCATGGCGAACAACGGCAACTGCTTGCCGAAGCGGGGCTCGACTCCGCCGGCATCATCGCCGCCGTCCGCCGCCCGCAAACCCCAAACGAAACACAAAACAAACCATGAGCGACGACGCCCCCCCCATCGCCATCCCCGACGTCCAAGGCAGCATCGACCGCCGCCACATCGCCATCGACCAGGTCGGCATCAAGAACATCCGCCACCCCGTGCGCATCCGCGACAAATCCGTCGGCATCCAGCACACCATCGCCATCTTCAACATGTACGTCGGCCTGCCCCACAACTTCAAGGGCACCCACATGTCGCGCTTCGTCGAAATACTCAACCACGACGAACGCGAGATTTCCGTGGAGTCGTTCGAACCCATGCTGCGCGCGATGGTCGAGCGCCTCGAAGCCCGCAGCGGCCACCTGGAAATGCGCTTTCCCTACTTCATCGCCAAGACCGCGCCCGTCTCCGGCGTACACAGCCTGATGGACTACGACGTCACCTTCATCGGCACGCTCGCCGAAAATGGCCGCCACGCCTTCACCCTCAAGGTCGTCATCCCCGTCACCAGCCTGTGCCCGTGCTCGAAGGAAATCTCCGCCTACGGCGCGCACAACCAGCGCTCGCACGTCACCGTGACCGCCACCCTGAACAGCGACCTGTGGATCGAGGAAATCGTACAACTCGTCGAAAACCAAGCATCCTGCGAAGTCTACGGTCTGCTCAAGCGCCCCGACGAAAAATACGTCACCGAGCGCGCCTACGACAATCCCAAATTCGTCGAAGACATGGTGCGCGACGTCGCCGCCCTGCTCAATACCGAGGCAAGAATCGACGCCTACGTAGTCGAATCGGAAAACTTCGAGTCGATCCACAACCACTCGGCCTACGCCCTGATCGAGCGGAACAAGCGTCCATGAACCCGCATCTCACCTGATCCCCGCCCCGCCATGTCCGCCATCGCCATCCCTCCATTGCCATCCCCCGTTCCCCCTTCCCGCGCGCCGCGCGCCGTTTCCCCGCGCGTTGCCCGCGTGGCGCGAGGATGCCATCTTGCCGTTTCCCTGCTCGCCTGCGCGCTGCTCGCGGGGTGCGCCGTCACCGTAAATACATCAACGCCGACGCCCGCGCCAGTGCAAGACAGTGTCCACGCCACTACGCCCGCCGCGCCCACCGCGCGGACACCGCCCTCCCCTCCCGCGGAGACGCCCCGCCGGCCCGCCACGGACTGGGCCGCGCTGCAACACGAGCTGGAGACCGCCCTGCCCAATACCCCGGGCGCACACATCGACCGCCTTGCCCCGGGACTGCGCCTGTCCCTGCCCGCCGCGGACGGCTTCGCTTCCGGCAACGCCATCATCCAGCCCCCCCTCGCCGCGCAACTCCAGCGCATCGCGCCGATATTCTCCCGCCATCAGGGCCCCAGAATCCACATCATCGGCCACACCGACGGCGCCGGCAGCGAGATGTACAACCTGCGCCTGTCGATCCAGCGGGCCGAAACCGTCATGGAACACCTGCGCCGCCTCGGAATCGCGCCGGAGCGCATGAGCGCCGACGGACACGGCGAATCCAAGCCTATCGCCGACAACCGGACAGCGGAAGGACGCACCCGCAACCGGCGAGTCGAAATTCTCCTGGAACCGCGCTGATGCTTGCGGGGAAGGGGAGTCCATCGGACGGGGGAAATCTATCGGAATAATTCGTCATTGCGAGGAACGCAGCGACGCGGCAATCCATGAGGCGGTTCAAGGCGGGCCTCTTATTGCCGCGCCCCGCGCCGCCCGTTTCATTCGGGCTTTTCCGGCCCGGCGATGGCCGCGCTTTCTCCGCCGCGCGGGCGAACCGGCCTTGCCGTGAACAGGCCGGCGTTTGGCGTGTAGGCTGCTCGAAAATGGCGCAGGCGCGCGAACATGCGCTGCGGATTTCATGGCCGTGTAGGCTGCTCAGAAAAGACGATTTGCCCGTGCATTCAGTTCCGCGTAAGTTCATAGCCGTATAGGTTGCTCAGAAAGTAAATAAACGCGAACCGAAAAGGCGTGATTAGCTCATAGCCAGATAGGCTGCCCAGAAAGCGTAGGGGCACGGCGCGCCGTGCCCCTACAAGTTCATGGCCGGATTAGGCTGCCCAGAAATTCCCGCCTCCGCACGGAAAGGCGTTTCATTTGCTCATAGCCAGACAGGCCGCTCAGAAAGCGTAGGGGCACGGCGCGCCGTGCCCCTACAGTTCATGGCCGGATCAGGCTGCCCAGAAATTCCCGCCTCCACACGGAAAGGCGTTTCATTTGCTCATAGCCAGATAGGCCGCTCAGAAAGCGTAGGGGCACGGCGCGCCGTGCCCCTACAAGTTCATAGCCGGATTAGCTGCTCAGAAAATCGTCGGCGTGCGCATCACCGCGCGCACCACGGTCATAGCCGTGAACGAAAGACTCTTTGCTGTAAACGAAAGACTCTTTGGTGTGAACGAAAGACTCTTTGCTGCAAACGAAAGACTCTTTGGTAAACACCGCGTCCTTGCGCCGGGTTGGCCCTGCTTTCGCGGTCTTCGATTGCGGCGGGACTTTCCGGCGCGGCGTCTTCTTCCGGAAAGACCGGCGATCGCGCGGACTGGATGCCGCCCGACAAGACAGGTCAATGAATATTGGTCACGATTTGCTTTTTCCCTCGCCGTCCGGACGGGGAAGCGGCGGCGTCACGGGGCGGGCGAGGGTCGCGGCGATGAGGATGCCCGCTTCGTACAACAGGCAGATGGGGGCCGCGAGCATGATTTGCGAGATGACGTCCGGCGGGGTCAGGATCGCGCCGACGACGAGCGCGCCGACGAGTACGTAGGGGCGTATTTCGCGCAGCTTCGCCACCGAAACCACGCCGGCCCGCACGAGCAGGATGACGGCGATCGGCACCTCGAAAGTCGCGCCGAATGCGATGAACATCGTCATGACGAAGGACAGGTATTGTTCGATGTCCGGGGCCGGAACGACGCTCTCCGGGGCGAACTGGGCGATGAAGCGGAAGACCATGCCGAACACGAAGAAGTGGCAGAACGCCATGCCGGCGAGGAAAAGCAGCGTGCTTCCCAGCACCAGCGGCAATGCGATCCGGCGTTCGTGCGCGTACAGGCCGGGCGCGACGAAGGCCCACGCCTGGTAGAGCGTCATGGGCAGGGCCAGGACGAATGCCGCCGCTATCGTGACTTTGATCGGGCCGATGATCGGCGTCACCACGCCGACCGCGATCATGTGCGCGCCCGGCGGCAGGGTGGCGGTCAGGGGGCCGGCGAGGAAGTCGTAGATGTCCGTCGCCCACGGCAGCAAGGCCAGGAAGATCACGCCGATGGCGGTAATGGCGCGCAACAGCCGCGCGCGCAGTTCGACCAGGTGCGAGATGAAACTTTCTTCTTCCAGAAGCTCTTCGCTCATGCCTTGTCCGCCGGGGTGAGGGGGCGCGCGTCCAGCGCGGGTTCGCGCCGCGGCGAGGAGGGGGCGTCCGCGGCGGCGGCGGGAGGAGCGTCTTCCGGCGGCTCGGCGGAGGAGGAAAGGGTCAGCGTTTCGGTCAGGCTGGTCTGTATCTCGCTGACCTCGGCGCGCAACGTCTGGTCGATGGTGTGCGCCCGCTCGCGCAGTTTCCGCAATTCATCGAGATGGATTTCGCGCTGGATGTCGGACTTGACGCTGGCGACGTAGCGTTGCAACCGCCCGAGCAGATGCCCGGCGGTGCGCGCCACGCCGGGCAGGCGTTCGGGGCCGACCACGATCAGCAATACGATGCCGATGACGACGAGTTCAGAGAAGCCTATGTCAAACATGTTTTGATGGATTTCTTCCTTCCCCCGCTTGCGGGGGAGGGGACGGCAAGCGCTTTACAGTAGTGGGAGGGGATGGCTGGCGGTTGTGATTGGGGGATGGTTATGCCGTTGCAGGGAAGGTAAAGCCTCGTCAGTGCGATGAACCTTCCCTCCCCCGCTTGGCGGGCGAGAGGGTGGCCGAAGGCCGGGAGAGGGCTTCCAACCATGCGGAGCGTAGCGACGCTGATTTCTTGGCGGTGGAAAGTGGACAGCCCCCCCCCATCTCGTCATTGCGAGGCGCGCTCCCCCCACCTCGTCATTGCGAGGAGCGCAGCGACGTGGCAATCCAGTTCCATCCAAACGGAGCGAATCGACGCTGTTTTCCCTGCGGTGGGAAGTGGACGGGCGTTCCGCTCCTTCTCCCCCTTTTTATTCAGCGTCGCTTCGCTCCGGATGGTACGAAGCCCTCTCCCGCCCCTGACGGGCCACCCTCCCCCGCCGAGCGAGGAAGGAGAATCCATCGGGAGAACTCGGCATTGCGAGGGCCGCAGGCCCGTGGCAATCCACCGTTCCTTGCGGAGCGCGTCGACGCTGACCAAAGCCAATTCCCGATCCCTGATGTACCGGGCTACGGCTCTCAGTCGGGCGCGCGCACGCCCAGAATGCGTATCTTGTTGCCCGACACGGTTCCTTTCAGCAGGAAGGTGTCGCCGATGACGCGGACTTCGTATACGCTGCACGATTTCTGGGCGTCGCCTGTTTCGCAAGACCCGCCAAAGATCGAACCTGTGGGATACAGGCGCAATGCTTGGATGTCGATGGCGGGATTCGCGGCCAAATCTCCCGTGATCGTGTAGCGATTATCAACGGGGTCGGAAAAGACGGCGTTTCCGGACTGGTACGAGGCCGCGTCGGTGCTGGAATCCGTGATGACGGAGGTAAAGCGCCATTGACCGGCAAGCGCGGGGATGTTGTAGGTGTAGCGATGCAAGCGGAGCCTGCCGCTTTTGCCGTTGTAGTCGTAGTCGAAGTAGGCGTCATCGCCGCTGATAAACTTGATCGACACCGTGCCAACCTCGGCGATTTTCACATTAGCGGCGGAATAATCCGGGCCGGGAGCGGGGCCGGTGGTGCGATAGAGAGGAACATTGAACACGCCAGCGGCGGGAACCCATGGGGGCATGCTACTCATCAGGGACATTATTCCCAGCCTGCCGGACGCCTGTAGCCAGACAGGATTGCCGTCGTCGTCGTAGTGATACCACGTTGCTATGATGATGTCGCCCTGCTGGCTGATGCTGACGCCCATGCCGCTTTGCTCGGGGTTCCACCACAAATCCTGAAAGTTTTGGGAACACAGGTCTTGATGCTTGGGATTGTCGGAACATTCCGCCGCGAGCGCCGGTGGGGCGAGCAGGGCGGCGGAGAGCAGGAGGAGATTGAGCCAGTTCTTCATTGTGGTCTTCCTTGGTGAGAGGCGCCGTAATGCGGCATCAAGAGTAAACATCGGAAAGGAGGCGCGATCCTGATCCTGGAGCGGGCGCTTGTCAAGACGAGCGCCACAATGGCGGGAATCCGGCAAGCGCGGGCAGGCGGCGGGACTGTCCATGGCGCGATCCTCGCCGGACGGGATTCCCCGCAGGCGCGAGGCTTTGCGCGCGACGCGTTCATATCAGCGTCGATTCGCTCCTCGCAATGACGAGGGGGGAGGCTTTCGCAATGGTGAGTTTTGCGATGGAACCTTCCCTCCCCCGCTTGCGGGGGAGGGGACGGCAGGCGCTTTACAGTAGTGGGAAGGGAGGGCTGGCGGCTGTGATTGGGGGGAGGTCGTGCCGTTGCAAGGAAGGTAAAGCCTTGTCAGTACGATGAACCTTCCCTCCCCCGCTTGCGGGGGAGGGTGGCCGAAGGCCGGGAGAGGGCTTCCAACCAAACGGAGCGAAGCGACGCTGATTTCTTGGCGGTGGAAAGTGGACAGCCCCCCCACCTCGTCATTGCGAGGAGCGAAGCGACGTGGCAATCCAGTTCCATCCAAACGGAGCGAAGCGACGCTGTTTTCCTTGCGGTGGGAAGTGGACGGGCGTTCCGCTCCTTCTCCCCCTTTTTATCCAGCGTCGCTTCGCTCCGGATGGTACGAAGCCCTCTCCCGCCCCTGACGGGGCACCCTCCCCCGCAAGCGGGGGAGGGGACGGCAGGCGCTTTACAGTAGTGGAGAGGGAGGGCTGGCGGCTGTGATTGGGGGGAGGTTGTGCCGTTGCAAGGAAGGTAAAGCCTTGTCATTGCGATGCCTGCGGGGTGGTCATGGCACGATTACTTCCTGCACGTTCGACCATGGGCTGTTTCCTTCTTTGGTGAGGTAGCGCAGGGCATAGTACGCTTTCTTGCCTCTGTCATCGCTGAAGTCGTGTTCCCACGGGTTTCTGCTGAAGGTTTCTTTATTGGTCAGCAGGTGGGGGTTGTCGATGGGCGTCTCCGAGAGGAGCCAGGCGATTTCGATACGGTCGACGCCGTAGGGTTTGCCGCCAAGGTAGTGGACGCGCACCCGCCCCGGGACGGCGCTGGTGATTTCCGCTTTGGCCGCCGGTCCCGCCGCGGGGACGGGGACGGGCGTCGGTTCGGTATCGTGGATGGGTATCCCCAGTTCCAGCCGCTGCGGCGGGGTCATTTTGCTGTTGCTGCGGATGCGCTCCGCGGCAAATTTGCGCATGGCGGCGATGGCTGTTTTTTTGGCTTCGTCCTTCGCCAGCCGGTTGGGCGGGGTGGGGGCGGTGTGGTAGGTGGCGTAGGCGGTGTTGAAGGCGGTGATGGCGGCGACGGTGGCGGTGCATTCCGCGGCGACCCAGCCATAGGCGGTTTGGGTGGTGCTGTTGCTGAGTTTGGTCGACCAGACGGCCATGAGTTTGATGAGGCCGTCTTCTCTAGGGGGTACCCAGTCGGTGTTTGAGGTCATGATGGTGGTTCCTTTGTGCAGGGTGTCAATCAAGGAAGGCTTGCGGGCATGCCCGCAAGATTCAAGGGCGCGCCCGCAGGGTTCAAGGGCATGCCCGCAGGGTTCAAGGGCGCGCCCGCAAGATTCAAAGGCATGCCCGCAAGATTCAAGGGCGCGCCCGCAGGGTTTAAAGGCGCGCCCGCAGGATTCAATGGCATGCCCGCAAGGTTTGCGGGCTGTCCTTTTCAGGCATCCGGTCTTGCCTTGCCGGGGATGATAGCTGTTTTTTTTACGCGGAGGGGTTTTTTATGCATGGTCGCAAAACCTTGTCG
>JAIRLA010000009.1 GCA_031259795.1 Azoarcus sp. | reverse complement strand
TTTGGGATTAATTTGCTATTAGGTTAGTGCATATGGGAGGGTGCCCCGTCAGGGGCGGGAGAGGGTCTCCTTCCATACGGAGCGCAGCGACGCTGTTTTTTTGGCGGCAGGGCGTAGACAAGCGTTCCGTTTCTTCCTCCCCTTTTTATCCAGCGCCGCTGTCTAGCGCCCCGCGTCCCGCTCCCCGCTTCCGTCCATCCAGCCCAGTTTCCGGAAGACCAGCCATACCAGCCACGCCGACCACCAGGTGATGAAGAAGGCGAAGACTACGTCGCTGAGGAAGTGTCCGCCTTGGGCGATGCGGCCCAGTCCGGCGATGCCGCCGAGTGCGAGGCCGGCCAGCGTCCAGCGGCGTCGCGCGCTCGCGCCGCCGAGGAAGCCGAGGCTGACGGCGAAGAAGCCCGCCGAGGCGTGGCCGCTGACGAAGGAGCAGTTTTTCCCGCATTGGTCGGTGGGCTGTAGCGCGGGGGTGAAGCGGGCGTTGCCGCCGAATTCGGCGATTCTGGATGGACGGGCGCGGCCCCAGTGGTCTTTGGCCGCCATGTCGATGATGAGGCCCGGCCCGAGGATGAGCGCGGCGAGCAGGAAGCCGCTGCGGATGCGCCAGTGGCGCTTTCGGGGCGCGAGGAAGCTGGCGAGGAAGGCCGCCGCGAGGAAGATGATGATGCCTGTCGAGATGTAGGGGATGAGTTTGAACATCACCCCCGCCAGTACCGATTGGTCGCCCGCGAAGTCGGCAATTTCCGGACGGTAGAAGAAGGCGCTGACCGCGAGATCGAGTTCGGGCCACAGGGTGAAGAGCGCCGCCGCCGCCAGCGTGGACAGCAGTATCGTCAGGGTGAGCGGATCGGCGGCGCGGGGGGGGGCCATGGTTTGTTTCTTTTTCGTCTTACCGGGGGGCGGCGTCCGCGGCGGCGATGCGCACGACGGCGACTCCGGCGCGGCGGAAGAGAAATTCGAAGCCTTCCGCCGGGACGCGGTCGACGCGGGTGATGGCGATCTCTCCGGCGCGCGGCGGGCGCGAGGGGGTGACGGCGTCGAGGTAGACGCTGACGCTGGGGGCGTCCAGTTTCCAGAGGACGACGGGTTCGGGGCGGGCGCGCGCGAATTCCGCCGCTTCTTTCACGGGGCCTTGCAGCATTGCGCCGAGCCAGGGCGTGACGGCGAGTCCGAGCGCGGCGGTTTGCAGGGCGGCGGCGAACAGCAGGCGGTTCCACAGCGCGGCGCGCGGCGCGAAGAGCGCCACCAGCCAGATGAGCAGCGCGCCGCCGCATATTCCGTAATAGGCGGCGCCGGCTCGCAAGGTCGCTTCGGCGAGCAGGGCGCGGTAGTAGGCGTTGCCCGTGGCGTGGGTGGCGAGGATGCCGCAGAGCGCCGGCAGGAAGATGAACAGGATGAGGAGCAGGGTCGGCGGCGCGAGGTGGGCGAAGGGGCGGCGGGGTTCTTCGCGGTGCGCGGCGATCAGCAGGAAGAGCGGCGTGGCGCCGTAGAGCGCGTAGTGCGGCAGTTTGGTGCCGGAGAGCGAGAAGAAGACGATGACGAACGCCGCCCAGAGCCACAGGTAGCGGCGCAGGCCGCTGCCGGTGTGGCGGGCGCAGTCGGTCTTCGCCCGGCGCAGGCTTGCCATGAGTGCGCCCGTCCAGGGCAGCAGCAGGAGCGGCACGATGAAGAGGTAGTAGAAGAGGCTGCCGGCGTGGCCTTCGAGCGTGCCGGTGAAGCGCTTGACATTGTGCTTGAAGATGAAGCCGTCGATGAAGTCCTGGCCGTGGATGGCGAGCGCCGCGCCGTACCAGGGCGCGGTCAGCGCGGCGAAGATCAGCCAGCCGCGCGGCGCGGCGAGCGCGCGCAGCCAGGCGCGCCAGTTTCCCCGGCTGGCGCAGTAGAGGAAGGTCACCGCCCCCGGCACGATGAGCGCGATCGGCCCTTTGGCGAGCGCGCCGAGGCCGATCCACATATAGCAGCGCAGCAGCGGCGCGCGCCGGTTGGATTCGAGGTGACGCCAGGCATCGAACAGCGCCAGCGCCAGCAGGAGGTTGAGCAGGGCGTCGGCGGTGGCGGCGCGTCCGATGGCGAAGGGGCCGAGCGCCGTCGCCGCTACCGCCAGCGCGGCCAGCGCCGTGTCCGTGCCGAAGCGGTTGCGGGCGAAGTGCCACGTCGCCAGGCACCACGTGATCGCGGCCAGCGCCGAGGGCAGCCGGAACGCCCATTCCGCTCCGAGGATGCCGCCAAGGCAATGGTAGCTCGCCGCTTGCAGCCAATAGATGAGGATCGGTTTGTCGAAACGGCGCTCGCCGTTGAGATAGGTCGACAGGAAATCGCCGCGCTCGAACATTTCGCGCGTCGCCTCGGAAAACGCCCCTTCATCGACATCGAACAGCGGCGCGCCGCCCAAGCGCAGCAAAAAGGCCGCGAAAGGCAGGGCGAAAATGAAGAGGACGCGCGCCTGCGGAAGCCGCATCATGCCTTTCCGGCGGGGGCGGCGGCATCGCTGGCGGCGGCGTCCGGGGGCGCGGGCGCGCGCCAGCATTCGTCCTCGGCGGGCGCGGCGGTCTCGCGCGCCAGATAGGGGTGCGAGCTGCCCGATTCGTAATAGACCCGCGTCAGCAATTCGGCCAACACTCCGGAAGTCACCATTTGCACTCCGGCGATGATGAGGAAGAAGCCGACGAAAAGCAGCGGACGGCCGCCGATGTTCTCGCCGATCACGAATTTCACCACGGCGAGCCAGGCGAGGATCAGAGCGCCGAGCGCGCCGAGTCCAATACCGATGCCGCCGAAGAAATGCCCGGGGCGCGTGCGAAAGCGCATGAAGAAATAGACGAAGATCAAATCGAGCACGACGCGGAAAGTGCGCGAGATGCCGTATTTGGATTGCCCGAATACTCGCGCGTGGTGCGTCACCTCCTCCTGCGCGATGCGGCGCGGCGTCGTCACCGTCGCCAGCCAAGCGGGGATGAAGCGGTGCATCTCGCCATAGAGGCGCACGCTCTTGATCGCGCTGGCGCGGAATACTTTCAGGCTGCAACCGTAATCGCGCAGCCGCACTCCGGTCAGGCGCGCGATCAGGCGATTGGCGATCCGCGACGGAATCTTGCGCAGCAGCAGCCCGTCCTGCCGGTTCTTGCGCCAGCCGGCGACGAGATCGAGGTCTTCGCCGAGCAGCCGTCCGACCATGCGCGGGATGTCGACCGGATCGTTTTGCAGATCGCCGTCCATCGTCACGATCACGCTGCCGCGCGCGGCGTCGATGCCGGCCTGCATCGCGGCGGTCTGTTTGTAGTTGCGCATCAGTTGCACGACCCGCACATGCGGGCCATGCAGGCGCGCGCAACGCAGCAACTCCGCCGGCGTCGAGTCGCTGCTGCCATCATCGACCAGCACCGCTTCCCAGGGCCACGGATAAGGGGCGAGCGCGAGATGGATGCGTTCGAGGAGCGGCTCGACGTTTTCCGCCTCGTTGTACATCGGCACCACCACCGACAAGGTGTGGCGCGGCAGATCGGCGGGAATGCGCGCTTCGGCGGGAGGCAGGGGAGACGTGTTCATGGATGGGAAACCTTCGCGGAAGCGGATGACTCCGCCGTTGAACGGGGGCCGGGCAGCATGGCCGCGGCCGCGCCCGCGCACAGGGCGCAGGCGATCACGAAAAGATGCAGCGCGAGCGCGGCGCGCAAGCCGTCGGCCAGCTCGATGCCGGCGGGCAACAAAGCCGCCGCCGCGCCCGCCTCATACGTGCCGAAGCCCGCCACGCCCTGGACCGGCAGGATGGCGGCCAATTCCGCCCCCAGCGCCCCCGCCGCCGCCCGGCCCGGCTCCGCGCCGAGCAGCGCCGCCAGCAGGCACGCCTGCGCCGCGAGTTTGACCGACCAATTGGCGGCCGTCCACAACCAGCCGAAGCGGGCGTGCCGCGCCGACTCGGCAAAAGCATCGCGCAGCTTGGCGAGTTTACCGGCAAACGCGCCGCGCCCGGCCCAGTCATGCGGACGGCGCGCCCAGCGCGGCAACCACCAGGCAAACACGGCGAGCGCGGCCATGGCCGCCGCCCGCAAGGCGAAAGGCAGGCCCGGCCACACCGCGGCGGCGGCCATCGCCACGACCAGCGCATCCTGCAAGCGGAACCAGAAAAGCGACGCCAGCGCCCGGGCGGGCGGCGTACCGAAAACCCTGCCGAGCAATAGCGGGAATGCGGCTTCGCCGCCGCGAAACGGCACCACATTGACCGCCGCGTTGTGCATGAGCACGATGCGCAGGCACGCGCCGAAACGTCCCCGGGCATCGTGGCGGAATTCGCCATACACCCGCGCCGCGCGCAACAGATAACTCAAGAAGAACCCCGCCGCCGCCAGGGCGGCATCGGCGATGGACAAGCCTTCCAGCGCCGCGCCGAATTCCGTCCAGCGCCGCCCGGACAAAAACCATACCGCCAGCGCCAATGTCAGCGCGACGGCGAGGACATGGCTGAACGCCCGCTTCATGCGCCCGTCCGTTCCGGCGCCGCCGCGGGCCGGGCCGCCGCCGGACGCCACAAGGCGAAAAGCGCCCCGGCGCTCCCCCAGGCGCACAGCGCGTATTGCATCCAGAGGCCCTCGGGATAATCCGGCCGCTCGAACCCGAGCGTCACGGAAGCGGCCAGCGCCAGCGCCGCCAGCGCGCGCTGGCCGCCAGCGCCTTCCCAGAAGCGCCAGCGCGCCGACCAGGCGCAACCGCACGCGGCGGCGGCCCAACCGCCCGCCGCGCCGCCGAACACATCGAGCGGCCAATGCGCCCCCACCGCGATGCGCGAAAACGCCACCAGCGCCGCGACCGGCACAAAGCACCACGCCAACCGCCGCTGGGCGCACAACACCAGCACCCCGGCCAGCACGAAAATGGTCAAGGTATGCCCGGAAGGAAAAGAACTGGTGCGCAGCGGCAAACCGGCGATCTGGAACAACTCCGGCGCCAGCACCGCCGCCGGGCGCGGCACATTGGCGAATTCCTTGAAAAAGTGAGTGTAGGCACTGGCGAGCGGCGCGGCCAGCAAAGCCGCCGCCGTCCAGCGCGGCCATCTGGCCAGCGTGGGCGCAAGCAGGGCGAAAGCCCCCAGCGTACCGCCCATATTGGTGATCCCCGCCCACACCCCCACCGGCAGCCACCCCGCCGCCGCCGCGTTCGCGGCGAGAAACCACCGCTCATTGGCCCCAAGCGCCGCCACGACCCCCGCGCCCACGGCACAGAGCAGCACCGGCAAAAGCACCCGGCCATCCAGAGCCTTGGGGACAGAAAGAGCAGATGGAAAAAGTAGAGCGCTCATCGCAACAGCGGATCGGGGAAATCGACGTATCTTAGCCGATCGCGGCCACGATCGCATCGTCATTGCATGCCCGGACCGCCGGTCGGGCGGCGCGGATTACAAGGGGCAGAGATTTCTCCATATGTGAATTCGTCACATTTGCCTGCCTGGGTGACGTGCGGTTTTCCGCAGCGGGAAAGAAAAGGGGAATCGCCGCGACGGCAAAAGAATATTCTTTGCTGCGACAGGATTTGCAATGCGCGGGTACATTTCAATAGTAGTGGATGTCGTACTGGCGCGTGCGCCCCGGCCGGAAACGGCGGGGAGGGCGGGACGGGGGAAGGTTCTCCGGCCCGGGCGGCGGCGGTGCTGATTTTCTTGCGATGGAGCGTGGGCCAATTTCGTTTCCCAACCCTTTTCGATAGGTCATGGAGGATTCATCGTGTTGAAGCCTGATTTCCCAAAAAATGCGTTAATTGCATCACGCGCGAACATGAATAAAAGTCGTCCGGCTACCCTCGCCTCCAGGCTGCTTCCGGGCTTGTTCCATATTCTTCCCATTCTTGCAATGGCGGGCCTGCTTGCGGGATGCGCTTATGGGCCTTGCTGCGGAGGGCCGCCCTGCGGTTATTACTCGCTGAATAATAGTTGCACGGCGGCCAGGACGCCGGTTGTCGCCGTGACGACGCCGGTGCCGCCTCCTCACAGCACGGTGGAAACGCCCACCAGATTCCTGGCAATCGGTCATGGCAATCAGGGCAGCTATACCCAATATAATACCGGCCAGCAAAAGCTGATGGCGATGCGCGCCGCGCAGGTCAATGCTTATCGAAACCTGGCCGAACAGGTACACGGATTCCGGATATGGGGCAATACGACAGTATCGGCTTTCGTAACCCAGAACGATATCGTGCGCACGTATGTTGATTCCTTTATTCGCGGCGCGCGCCTCGTCAATATCACGCCAATTGGCGATGGCAATTTCGAAGCGACGGTTGAACTGAATCTGCCGCGGGATTTCGTCGAATGCGTGCGGCGCACGCCGCGATGCACAAGTTTTGCCGTACCGAGGCTTGCCGCGTCGATCGTCGCCCCCAGCGCCATTTACGCTTCGCCTTGAGCGCGCCATGTTCTGGCCGGGCAAATCCCGCGCTCGCGCCTGCGGAGGGATTCTTCCGCTCGTCCTGATATTGTCCGCCCCGATGGCTGGCATGGCGGCGACGGCGCGGGCGGAAGAAATGGTGGTGGAAGGGCGCGCGCTCATCGGCGCGGACGGATTGGCCGCGGCGCGCGGGATGGCGACTCGCCGCGCCCTGGCGCGAGCGGCGGAGTCGCATTCGGCGCAAGTCAGCGCCCAATCCCGCATTCAGGAGGGCATGGCCCTCGAATCGGCGCAGGTCAATGCCTCCGCGTGCACGCGGGAAGTCCAGCCCTTGACGGAGCGGGTCGATGGCGACGAACTGACGGTGGCGCTCAGGGTACAGGTCGATGCCTGCGATGCGGCGCGGGATGGGGCCGACGGCGCGCAGGCGTGCGGAAAGGCTTATACCAACCGCGTGCTTGTCACCGGCTTTGCCTTTGAATTTCCCGAACAGTTGCTCGCGGAATGGGATGGCCGCCTGTTGCCGAGCGTCAACCGGCAGCGCATCGAAGCGCTGACCGCCACGGAGCTTTCGCATGCGCTGGTGCGGGACGGGCATGTTCTCGCCGTATTCGATGGAGATGTTTTTCCCTATGCTTCTCCCGCTCGCGCCCCCGCCTTGCACATCCCCGCCGGTAGCGTCGAAACGCCGCTCGCCGCGCGGACGCGAGAGCGGCAGGCGCAATACGCGCTCTCCGGCATTTACCGCGAATTCGGTCTGGAAAAGAAACTGAAGCGGCACGAACGCCTGATCGAAATCGAAGCCTTTTTGCACGATGGTGTCAATGGCGCGGTTCTGGCGCGCCGCCGTTTCCAGACGAAAGTCTCCGGTTCGATTCTTTCGGATGCATTTTCCGTTTTCAATACGCCCACCATCGGGACAAGCGCGTTTCGCAAAACGCCGTTCGGGAAAAAATGGACGACGCTGATCGACGATATCGCCCGCTGGGCGGGCGCACAGGCAAGTTGCCTGCCCTTTATCGCGCGGGTCATGAAAGTGGACGGCCACCGTTTGCAACTCGATGCGGGCGCCGAATCAGGGATAAGTCCCGGCGATACGATGGTATTGCACATCCTGCGCCAACCGCCCGTATTCGATTTGTCCACGCGTCTTTTGGGACAGGAGAAACAAGTACGCGCCACCGCGTTGATTCATGCGGTCTATCCCGCCTTTTCGATTGCCGAACTGGTCGAAACGCCAGTAGAACTGAAAGTCGCTCCCGGCGATCTTGTTTACACGCAATAACGCGGCAATTTTGAGTTTTACAAAAGGCTCAAGCGAATCGGAAATATGTTGGCGGACATGCGGGATTCCTTGCGATGGAGTGTAGACAGGCGTCTCGCTCCTCCTTCCCTTTTTATCCAGCGGCGCTGCGCGCCGGACAGAACGAACTGGATTGCCACGTCGATGCGCTCCTCGCAATGACGAGGTGGGAGAGGCTTTCGCAATGACGCATTCTTCCGATGGCCCCCCTTTCCCCCGATGGACTCCCCTCCCCCGCTGTACAGACCGGAGACATGGGTAACAGGTGAGCCAAGACATGGGTAACACTTTCCCTTTCGATAATGGAGGGAAAGAAATGCCTTGGAGGGAAAACACCGTGTCTGAAAAGAGAGCAGAATTTATCCTGTTGGCAAGTAAAGAAGGAAGCAACATGAGTGCGCTGTGTCGGCGTTTCGGGATCAGCCGCAAGACGGGCTACAAGTGGCTCAAGCGCTACGATGGCGGCTCGGCGGAGTCG
>JAIRLA010000290.1 GCA_031259795.1 Azoarcus sp. | reverse complement strand
TCAATTCCGGCGCGGATTCCTACATGGCCGACTTCGAGGATTCCAACAGTCCGAAGTGGGAAAACCAGATCCAGGGCCAGATCAATCTCTACAAAGCCATTCGCCGCACGCTCGATTTCCGCAACGAAGCGGGCAAACAATACCGTCTGGATGAGCAGACCGCCACCCTGCAAATCCGCGCGCGTGGCTGGCATCTGGATGAAAAGCACGTCCTCGTCGACGGCGAACGGGTTTCCGGCGGCATTTTCGACTTCGCCCTCGCCTTTTTCCACAACGCCAAAGAGCAGATCGCGCGCGGCGCGGGGCCTTTCTACTACCTGCCCAAGCTCGAAAGCCATCTCGAAGCGCGCTTGTGGAACGACATCTTCAACATGGCGCAGGATCACATCGGCCTGGCGCGCGGCACGATCAAGGCCACCGTCCTGATCGAAACCATCCTGGCCACTTTCGAGATGGAAGAAATCCTCTTCGAGCTGCGCGAACATTCCGCCGGGCTGAACGCCGGGCGCTGGGACTACATCTTTTCCTGCATCAAGAAATTCCGCAAGAACAAGAATTTCTGTCTTGCCAACCGAAGCGCGATCACGATGGAAGTTCCCTTCATGCGCGCCTACGCGCTGGCCCTGGTGCAGACTTGCCACAAGCGCGGCGCGCCCGCCATCGGCGGCATGAGCGCCTTGATTCCCATCAAGAACGATCCCGCCGCCAACGAAAGGGCATTGGAAGGCGTCCGCCGCGACAAACGCCGCGACGCGGACGACGGCTTCGATGGCGGCTGGGTCGCCCATCCGGGGCTGGTCGACATCGCCCGCGAAGAATTCGCCAGAGTACTGGGCGACAGACCCAACCAATGGGAAAAACAAGTTTCCGGCACATTCGGCCCCGGGGACTGGCTCGACTTCCGCCCCGCGCAGCCCATTACCGAAGCGGGATTGCGCAACAACATCAACGTTGGCATCCACTACCTCGGCTCATGGCTCGCCGGCAACGGTTGCGTGCCCATCCACAACCTGATGGAAGACGCCGCCACCGCCGAAATCTCGCGTTCGCAAGTCTGGCAATGGGTAGTTTCGCCCAAGGGCGTGCTGGACGATGGCCGCAAGATCGCGCCGGACATGGTGCGCGCCATGATCGGCGAGGAACTCGCAGCCGTCGAAGCCACCGTCGCCGCCCAGGGCGAGGATGTTGGCACTTACAAACAGGCCGCGAAAATCTTCGCCGGCATGTCGCTCACGCCGGACTACCCGGAATTCCTCACCCTGCCCTTGTACGAAGCCATGGCGTAAAGGCGCCGCCCGTTCGCGCTACGGATTTTTCACCCCCGTCCGGCCCTCACCAAGGGCCGGGCCGCTTCCCGGATTTCCAGCGCGCGAAAGCCATGCGGGCGCGCCACGAAAACGGCAGCGTCGACGCTGCCGTTACTTGTTACTTACCAGCGCCGCGCCGTTCAGGCTGCCGCGACAAGCAGGGCGCGCATTTTTTGCAGCGCGCGCGCCTCGATCTGACGAATGCGTTCGGCGGAAACACCGTATTGCGCGGCCAACTCGTGCAGGGTGGCGACTTCGCCCTCGGTGAGCCAGCGGCGCTCGACAATATCGCGGCTGCGGGAATCGAGCGCATCGAGCGCGTGGCGCAGCCCCTCGTCCTGCAAACGGGCGTATTGCGCATCTTCGAGCACAAGCGATGGTTCGGCCTGTGGCGCGGGCAACCAAGCGATGGGCGCGAAGCGTTCGCCCTCGCCGTCATCGTCGACGCCGCCCTCCAGCGGAACATCGTGGCCGCCGAGGCGGATTTCCATCTCCGCCACCTCCTCGGGCTTGACCCCGAGACGACCGGCAATCGCATGCATTTCCTCGCGGTTCAGGGTGGAACTGTTCTGCCGCATGCTGCGCAGGTTGAAAAAGAGTTTCCGTTGCGCCTTGGTCGTGGCGATCTTGACCAGCCGCCAGTTGCGCACGATGAATTCGTGGATTTCCGCCTTGATCCAATGAATGGCGAACGATACCAGCCGCACGCCGCGCGCGGGATCGAAACGCTTGACCGCCTTCATCAGGCCGATGTTGCCCTCCTGGATGAGGTCCGCATGCGGCAGGCCATAACCGAGATAACCGCGCGCAATCGACACCACCAGCCGCAAGTGCGACATGACCAGCTGCCGCGCCGCGTCGAGATCGCCGTGCTCTTTCAGGCGGACAGCCAAATCCACCTCTTCCTGCTCAGTGAGCATGGGCTGGCGATTGACCGAGTTGATGTACTGGTCGATGCTGCCGACGGCACAAGAAATGGGTAACGACAAGGATTGGTTCATGGATGCGAGTCCTCCTTCGCGCCGCATATTAGCACTCGATGCGTGAGAGTGCTAAGCAATGACATGGTTCCCGCCACAAAATTCATGGCGCACATGACATCCGCTATGCCGGATATCGCGGGAATCTTCTCGGCGGTGGGGTGGGCGGGCGTTTCGTTCCTTTTTCCCCTTTTTTATAAAGAGGGGGTGAGGGAAGGAAGGGGCGTCCGGTGTTCAATATTGCGAAGGCCCCCCTCGTGCCCTCCCTCGTCATTGCGAGGAGCGCAGCGACTCGAACGGGGTCTTTCCCGCCGTCTGCGTCTCGTGCCCCCCTCGTCATTGCGAGGAGCGCAGCGACGTGGCAATCCAGTTCCATCCAACCGGAGCGCAGCGACGCTGGATAAAGGGGAGGAGGAGCGGGATGCCCGTCCATTCCCCGCCGCCAAGAAATCAGCGTCGCTTCGCTCCGTATGGAAGGAAACCCTCTCCCGCCCCTGACGGGGCACCCCGCAAGCGGGGGAGGGGACGACAAGCGCCTCGCAATGACGCGTTCTTCCGATGAATTCTGCCAAGCGGTGGAGGAGAATCCGTCTCTCTTCGGGGACGGGGCGTGAATCCAGGGCCGGAGCATCAAATTTTGCGTAATTGCAGGGCGGTAGCCAGATA
>JAIRLA010000213.1 GCA_031259795.1 Azoarcus sp. | reverse complement strand
AGGGGAGGGGAGAAGGAACGGGACGCCTGTCTACTCCTCACCGCGGATACGCGAGAAATCCTGGCGGCCCGCCCAGGGCGCCGGGGCGCGCACGGCTTCCCATACCGGGCTTTCGATGGACAGCGCCAGTTGCCGGGCGAGTTCCGTCATGCCGCCATAGCCGGCGTAGCCGAATTCGCGCTCCTGGTTGATGTCGAGAAACGGAATCCTGGCTTTCAACGCCGTGTAGAGGTTGCGCCCGCCCGCGATCAGGATGTCGGCCCGGTAGTCGTGGAAGATGGAGAGCAGGGTTCCGGGGCTGCCGTCGTCGATCATTCTGGCGTCCGCCCCCATCAGTGCGCGGATGCGCGCCTTGTCTTCCGCGGTGGATTTTCTGGCGCCGGTCGCCACCACCGTCATCCCCAGATCCTGCAAGGCCGAGATGATCGACCAGGATTTGACGCCGCCCGTGTAGAGCAGCGCCCGCTTGCCCGCGAGGCGCGCCCGCCAGGGTTGCAGCGCCGCGTGCGCTTTTGCTTCTTCGCGGGCGATGAGCGCTTCGGTGCGGCGCGCAAGGTCGGCGTCGCCGATGAGGCGGGCGAAACCGCGCAGGGCGGCGGAGGTGTCGGCGACGCCGTAGAAGCTGCCCTCGAAAAAAGGGATGCCGTAGTCTTCTTGCAGTTTGCGCGCCACGTTGAGAAGCGCCTTGGCGCACACCACCATGATCGCCCTGGCGCGGTGCATGGTCTGCACTTCGCGGAAACGCGCGTCGCCCGACAGCGCGCCGAGGATGCGCAGCCCCAGTTCGTCGAAGAGCGGCGCCACGCTCCAGAATTCTCCGGCGATGTTGTATTCGCCGACCAGGGCGACGTCGTGGGTGGCGATGCCGGACGGATGGGGCGGCGGCGGTTCCGGCTCGGCGCTGCCGATCACGTATTTCAGCATCGCTTCGCCGGCAAGCCGGTTGCCGAGGTTCTTGGCGCCGTAGAAACCGGCGGCATCGACCGGGATCACCGGCACGCCCCAGCGCGCCGAGGCCGCCTTGCATACGGCTTCCAGATCGTCGCCGATCAGCGAAGTTACGCAGGTCGCGTAGACGAACACGGCGGCGGGGCGGTGTTTGCCGATGGCTTCCTTGATGGCGTGAAACAGCCGCTTTTCAGAGCGCCCCATCACCACGTCGGTTTCCGACAAGTCGGTGGTCATGCCGACGCGGTAGAGAGCGGGGCCGGAAGAGCGCGCCCCCCGGTTGTCCCACGAATTCCCCGCGCAAGCGATCGGCCCATGCACGATGTGCGCCACGTCGGCGATCGGCAGGAGCGCGATCTGCGCGCCATCGAAGGCGCACCCGCCCGCCGTCGCGCCCGGTTTGGGGCGGGCGCAGCCGGATTTTTCCCCGCTGTTGTGGCTACAGGCGGGTTCGTCCAGAAACGCTCTGATTTCGCTGGTTTTCATCGCGGCCCCAATGGATCGTTCGACAAGTTCTTTCTCTTTCTCTGTCTCTGTCTCTTTCTATTTCCAGAGCCGGCCCCTTCCGCTCCGGCGCTCCGGATCACACCGCATATGGCCGGTGCAGCCAGTTCCTGACCACATTCACATCCCGTTGCGGCAGATAGGCAAAGCCGTTCAGCGCGTCTTCCACCACGGTTTGCGCCGCCCGGTGCGGTATGGCCTTGGTGGTGAGCATGTGGAAAAACCATGCAAACGGGTAGCCGGTTTCGCGGTCGAAGGCGTTCAGGGCGTTGTGGAGTTCGAGGCCGCCCGCGCCCGGGGCCAATCCAAAGGCGGCGGGCTTGCCGGAGAGGACGGCGATGGGCTGGGCGCTGTACCGGGTTTGCCGGTAGCGGTCGAGGTATTCGCGGAGGGCGATCACCCAGTGCTGGCTGAAGACCGACTGCGCTCCGGCGCTGCTTTCCCGCCAGTCGTCCAGGAAACGTTGCAGGGGCGGCGCGTCCGCTTTTTGCGCCGAGATGCGCGCGAGGATCGAGCCGACATGCGTCAGGCGGCGGAAGCGGAAAAAACGTTCGCCCGCCGTTTCGTAGCGCGCCGGGGAAACGGGCGGGTCGATGAGTCCGGCAAGCGCGCTCGCGTCGACGTTTTCGCCGAGGCGATGGGCGCGGACTTCCTGCAATTCCTCGATTTCCAGTTGCAGGTAATCGCCCGGGCCGTCGCCGGTGGGCGCAACGAGATAATGTGTGTCGCCGGTGAAACGGGTGGCATAGAGCGGCGCGTCTTCCAGTTCTTCGCGGAGGGCGTCCAGATCGCCGCCATAAGCCGCCAGCGCCGCCTCGCCCCAGGCTTCGAGACTGTCCGCGACTTTCGCGCCCGCGCCGTCCATCACGCCGCCCAGGCGGTACCAGCCGCCACGGTGCATGCGGTAATGAAACGGCCATTCCGGCTCTTCATCTTCAAGGGTTTTCACCATCGCGGCGGGATCGGCGGCGGCGGGCATGCGTCTACAGGCCGCCTGCAAGCGGGGAGCGAGCGTCTTGCAGTATTCCCGCCACGCCAGGATGGTGTCCATGCCCTACGCCTCTGTTCCGGCCAGCGCGCTTTCCCTGTATTTCTGCAACGAAGCGGCGGGCGCGCCCATGACGCGAGCAAGCCAGGGCGGCGGCGAGGCAAGGCTGTCCTGGAGTCTGGCCAGGCTCTCGCGGGCGGGGCCGCCTCGGGGTTGCTTGATGGGATGGA
>JAIRLA010000181.1 GCA_031259795.1 Azoarcus sp. | reverse complement strand
CCCCCCCCCCCCCCCCCCCCCCACGCAAGACAATGATTCTAAAAGAAAAGTCGTCAAATACCTGACCTCTCCCCCCGATGCGCAAATCCCGGTCCTGGTACACGGAACAGGAACGCTGGCGCGGCGGGTCGCTCACGCCCTGATCAAGCGGGGATATCTGGTGCATGGTTTCCTCGACGATGACGCGCCCGATCCGGAAGAGAAAAAGATGATGGTCATCCGGGGAATCGAGGGCGGGCCGGAAGAGGGGTTCCTGGCCCTGAAGCCGCAAGAGTGGGCGCGGCAAAACAGTCTGGATCAGTACGTCATTGTCGTCGTGGCCGCGGGCGCGAGCACTCTGGAGATCGAGGCGTCCGCGACCCGGCAATTCGAACTGTTCGATCTCGGCGCCAAATCGGTCGCCCATTTCTACGAGATCTGCGAGAGCTACCCCGAATGCGACGTCAAGCCGTCGACATGGTTCGGCGTTTGCCAGAACCGGGCGGGGCTGATGAAGAGCTTTCCGAATATCCGCATGGGCTTCGCCTCTTATTTCGACGCGAAACCGGAAATCTTCGCTTATACGGCAAACGAAAAAGCCAAGCTCGTCATCGGCGCTTTCACCAGCATCGCCGCCAATGCCAGGATAATGCTGTACGGCGGCAGCCACGGCAAAAGCTGGGTGACGACATATTCCACCGTAGCCTTGCCGGAAACCGCCGCGCTCCCATCGCCGGAGGACAAGCTGGGGATCACGATCGGCTCGGACGTGTGGATCGGCAATGGCGTGACGATCATGCCCGGCATCCGCATCGGCGATGGCGCCATCGTGGCGACGGGTTCGGTCGTGAGCCATGACGTCGAACCTTACGCCGTCGTGGGAGGAAACCCCGCCCGGCATATACGCTACCGTTTCCCGCAACACGAGCGCGAAGCGCTATTGCAGGCGGCATGGTGGGACTGGCCTTGGGAAGAAATCCAGCCAGTGCTTCCCCTGCTGTTCAGCGCCAGGATCGAGGAGCTTCTGCGTCACGCGGCGCGCAGGCCCGGCGCGCCGCAAGATGGCGCGCTCGCCCGCTTCGCGGCGTGACAAGGCTTCGCCGCGAAGCGGGAACGGGGCGCGCGGCGCTCTCAGGCGCCCGGATCGAACATCTCCGGGTCGCCGCCGACGATATCGATTTCTTCCAGACAAGCCTCGGCGGTCTTGACGATGCCATACGCCCCGGCCCATTCATCCACATCGAAGCCGTCCTCGAACGCGCCCCAATCCAGCAGATTGTCCAGATCGGTATCCAGAGGAGGCGGAGGCACGAGGCTCTTCTGCACGATCTGGCCAACCAGCATGTGTGGATTGTGGTTGGCCTGGTCACTGTTGTATTTGCCCACATTCATCTGCCCGATGGTCAGGACGTAATTCTCGTAACCAGTGGAACTCTCGGGAATCGTGATATTGGCGATGCCGGAGGCCGGATTGGACCCCTGGGCCAATAAACCGGCAGAGATGATCTTGTCGGTCGTGCTGCTCTTGAGTATCCAGAAAGCGGCGTCATTACCAGATGTGGCATTTCCCCCCTGGAAAGACCAACCGAAACTGAGTACATCGCCGTCGACAGCACTGATTTCCCTGGACCAAAGATTCCAGTCGTAATCGTTGTAAGCGTGCAGGCCATTACGATTACCCGTGGCGCTGCCGGAGCCGGAACCGGTCGGACCAGTGGTATTTATTCCCACCTTGGTGATGAGAATATTGTCGATATAATTGTTCGCGTCCTTGCCGGTAACGCCACTGGGCACGCCGAAAGCAAACTTCATGTATTCGCGGTCCTCGGCATAAGTCTGAGTATCGAACTCGCCGCAATCCTTCAAATACAGATAAGCTTCATTTGGCGAAGCGCCCGGCGCCTTGGGCACGGGCGGCAAACTTATGACGCCCGTGCTCGGCCCCCAGCGCGGCAAGCCATAAGAAGTATCGACCGTGTCGAACATATGGTTTTTCCAACCCTGTTCCTGCGGATCGCTTGGCCGCCAGCCCGGCATGTCGTACACCCAATTGGTGTTGATGACGGGCTTCATGTAAGCGGAATTCATTGTAACCTCCGAAAAACCAAACACCCCGGACAAACCGGAGACCGGTGCGGGGTTCGCGCGGAACGGGCACGATCCCGCCCCGCGCGAAATCGTGAAGTCTCCTCCACCGCTGCCGGATGGCATGACGGATATTCATATTATCCATACCGCACCTGCTGCAATTCTATTACATCCTTCCCACGTAATGAACGCCGATCACTGAAATAAACGACACGCCGCGATTTACTTCACGCAGCAATTAGAGCCACAAAAAATATCTCTCCCGCAAAGACCTCCCCGGGAAAATATTGCCGCCACAACAAGACGATAAATCCAGAATAAACCCGGCATTACCGTATTTCCATTCCGGCGTTTTCTTTTCCCCGAAATCCGGAATCAGATAAAGTCAGCGTCGCTACGCTCCGCAAGGAAGGAACTGGATTGCCACGTCGCTGCGCTCCTCGTAATGACGAGGTGGGGGGATACTCGCAATGACGAGGTGGGGGGGGGTACTCGTAGTGACGAGGCAGGGATATTCGTAGTGACAAGGCAGGGGGGGGAATTCTTGTGCCCCCGGCATGGGCGCGCAACAAAAAAGCGCGGCGCCGGAGCGCCGCGCTTTTTATGTATTGGCCCCCCGCCTGTGCCGTGTCGCCGACTTATCCTGAACCTGGGGTTCAGGGGGTCACCTTCCTTCCGCCTCAGGCCCACCCGCGAGGGGCGCGCACACTGGCGATTTCATGGTCGGCAACCGGTCGCTCGCTATTGGTTCACGGAACTTACGGCTTTCACGAGCACCGCAGGGGATTGATCGTGCACACATCGCCCGTTTCCAGGCGCGAAAATGCTTTCTAGAAGAGCTTTTCCTGCTGCGCCAAGACGCTTTCGATGCGTGTCTGCATATGGGCGATTCTACGCTTCAAGGTCGGCAAGTCAAACCCGCGCCCGTGTAAAAGCTGGAGAAATTCATGGGTGACGTTGAGCGCTGTCATCACCGCGAGCGTTTCGCCGCTGGCATGGGTTTTTTGCCCCAGTTCGTCGAGGCGCTGGTCGAGATAGGCGACTGCTTCGAGCAGGCTTTCCTTCTCGCGCGCGTTGCAGGCGACGTGGTATTCCTTGCCCAGAAGGCGGATGTCGAGCGTTTCGGCCTCCTTCATCACGGCCTCTCCTTTTTACTGTGGCAGCCTGGCGAGCACGGCTTCGAGTTTTTCGGCGGCCAGGTCGACCTTGCTCGACAGCAGGCGGTTTTCGGCTTCGAGCCGGGATTTGTGCATGCGCAACTCGCGGTTTTCGTTGCGGAGCGCCGTATACACGCTGATGAGTTGTTCGAGCTGTGCTTCGAGACGGTTGAGTTCGGCGTCCATGGGTGGTGAGCAGGGCGGAAATCGAAAGGTCAATGCGGTACGCGGCGGGTACGGCTCGCCGCGATGCGCGGGACACTATTGCGGGCGATGCTTGAGCATTCGGCTACAACTTTTTGAAAATACAGGATCTTCGTCTCCAAGGGAATAGCGCGATACCAGAAAATGGGCTTCCGGCGCCTTGATTGCCGTTTTTTTAACGTTGTGCCTGGGTGACATCGCGTACAGCGCCGGTGTCGGCGGACGTGGTGAGCGCCGCGTAAGCCTGGAGCGCCGCCGAAACCGCGCGCTCGCGTTTGAGCGGTTTCCAGGCCGCGTTACCGCGCGCTTCCATGGCCGCCCTGCGCCGGGCGAGTTCGTCGTCGCTGACCGCCAGCCGGATGCTGCGGCCAGGGATGTCGATTTCGATGGCGTCGCCATCTTCGATCAGGGCAATCGCGCCGCCACAGGCGGCTTCGGGCGAGACGTGGCCGATGGAC
>JAIRLA010000172.1 GCA_031259795.1 Azoarcus sp. | reverse complement strand
TGATGTTTCCAGCCGCTTCCGGACGCTTCTCCAAGACGGGCGTGCGCCCGCCTGCGTCTCCAGCCCGCCCGCAAAAGGAAAAGGCGGGGGTGGGGCCGCGGATGCGGATGTGGATACGGGCGTGGCTGTCCGGATTATTGCCGTCCCTGTTGTTGGTGAATCCGTTGTGGGCGGCGGAGCGGAGCACGCTGGACGCGGATGAGTCGGTCATGTTCTTTCCGGCGATTGCCCGGGCGTGGACCGACGGTTCGGTTACGGTCGATATCGAAGCGTGGGTCTTCCAGGAAGAAAGGCAGCGCGTCCTCGATTTTGCGCTGACTTCGTATATGGGCGTCGATCTCGATGAACAAGCGCCGGAAAGCCGGGCGCTGTTCGAGAAAAGGATGCGCTATTTTCATACCGATTCCGAGCGCAATGAAACCATCTTCGTGCGCATCGTGGATAGAGTGGTTTCATTGCCCGCGACCAATTCCGCCGGGCGCACGCACGGGGAAATCAAGGTGGGCGGCGATCTGGTGCGGTGGCGCGACGATGGCGTGGGCCGCGTCTTTTATGCGCTGGAAGCTCCCGGCCACGCCATGCACGGTCTGGAGGGGTACGCATGGGTTTTGCCGGAGGAGGGCGTTTTCGTTGTCAGCGACATCGACGATACGATCAAGCACTCCAATGTCCGCGATAAAAAAGCCTTGCTGCGCAACACCTTCCTGGCGCCGTTCCAGGCGGTTCCCGGCATGGCGGATTGGTATCGGGAAATGGCCGGGCACGAACCCGGAGCGTTTTTTCATTATCTGTCCGCTTCGCCCCTGGAACTTTATCCGGCCCTGTCGGCGTTTTTGCGGGAAGAGGGTTTTCCGGCGGGCAATATGCACCTGCGCGAATCCACGGCCTGGCGCGCCCTGTACGCCAACCAGCAAGACAGCATGGCGCACAAGACAGGCGTTCTGGATCGTCTCGCGGCGGCGTTTCCCAGGCGCCGATTCATCCTGATCGGCGATTCGGGTGAAAGCGATCCGGAAATCTATGCCGATTTTGCGCGCAGGCATCCCGGACAGATCACCGCCATCTATATCCGCGATGTGAGCGGCGAAGACGAAAACGCGCCGCGCTATCGGCAAACTTTCATGGGCATTGCCGCGCAACGCTGGCGGATTCTGGATCGTTTCGATCCGGCGGCGGTTTTCTTCGGGAGCTACGGAAAATAACGGTAGTGTCCGGTGACGGGATATGCGGCCAGGGAATCTTCTTCCTGCGTTCCCGCGCCGATGTTGTGGATGACCAAATAACGTTTGCCGTCCTTGCTGCGCTTGTCCGAAACGATGACGATGTGCGGCAGGCGTCCGTCGACGTTTTGCGTCACCAGATCACCGGGCTGGAAATCCTTCCCCTGCAATTCGGCGCCGCGCCGCGCGAAAAAGACCCGCAAATTGAGAACGCGGCGATGGTCGATATTGGGATCGGGCCTTTTCAATCCCCAGAGTTTCGGATAGGCGGAAAACGCCCTTTTCATGTCCTGATGCACAGCGACCTGCAAATCGTGCCGGAAGGCCCGGCGGTAGGCGCGGATCACGACATCGCTGCAAACGCCGCGCGCCATGTCGACATCGCCATTCGGCCAGGCAAGCCGCTGGTAGCCGCTGTCGTAGATGCGGGTGACGCCGATCTGCGCGCGCGCCGCTTCGATCAGCGCCAGCGCGCGCTTGTCCGGCTCGGCCCGCGCGGGCGCGGAAAAAAGCGCGCACACCGCCAGCAAGGCGGACAGGTACAGGCACAGGAGGGGGTGCGTTTCCCGGTTTTCGGCGCGCGCCGGGCCCTTGCGCATTGGCTTTTGCATGATGCTCGCGCTTCGTTCGAGTCGGTCGAATTCTATTCTTTCGCAGGCTCGCGCGCGAATTCCGCCGTGCCGGGGGCGTTCGCCGGGGCGCGGGCGAACCAGTCCAGTTGCGCGCGCAACGCGTCGCCGCCCGCGATCTGCGGCAGGGAAGGATGGATATCCTCCGCCGCTTCGCGGCGGGCGATGGCGGCGCGGGCGCGCTCGAACGCTCCGGTGAAAGAGCGCGTCTCGCGTAGCGCTTCGTCGAAATAGGCGAGGCCGAAATCGGTGCGATCATTGTCCGCGTTGCAGCCAAAGGAGTTGCGGTCGGCTGCCGCCGCCGTGATGACCAGCGTGTTCGCGTCCGCGAGCGCGGGAATGAAGGCGCCCGAATAACAGGATGATATGACGATCACTTTGCGCGCGATATTCGCCTCGTCGAGCGCCGCATGCAGCGTTTGCGGCGTGAAATCGTGGAATGCGAATGGCCGCAGTCTGATGGAAAAACGCTTGTCGGAAGTGCCGTGCGAGGTGAGAAACAAAAAGAGCAGATCCTCCTCGCCGTTCATCCGCTCACCGATGCGGCGCAAGGCGCGCGCGAGGGTTTCGCGGTTGGCGAAAGGGAATTCGCGCGCCGTGGCCGGATTGTTGACCAGAAGCAGGGAATGGCTGGCGGTGGCGTAGCGATCCTTGAATAATCGTTCAACGGCGATGACTTCACGCATGAACACGCCTTCTTCGCTGCCGGCGATGCCGAGAAAAAAGATTTCGGGCTTGCCGCGCTGGCCTGCTTCGAGGGCGGCGAGGCGCTCATCGAGGAGGCGGGGCTGGTCATAAAGCACGTCCTCGTCGGGAACGAACGCGGGGGTTTCGTCCGTGAAGGGGATGGCGATCTGCCAGATGGCGAGCGGGTCGGTGGCGGTGAAGATGGCGGCCAGCGCCAGCGCGCACAGTGGTACGTACAGACTGCGCCGCCAGCCGCCGGCGCGCGGCGCGCGCGCGGCAAAACATGCCCCGGCCAGCGCCAGCCACAAATGAGGCAGGATGGCGATGCCGTACGGCAGCGCTCCGGCGAAGATGAGATGCCCGGCGAAATAATCCCGCTCCGCCAGCGCCGGCCACGCTTGGGCGGCGATGAAAGCGGCGGCGGGCAACATGACCAACAGCAGGCTGAAGACCATCCAGAGCCGGCCCGCGTCCAGGCGGCGGTCGATCCATTTCAGCGCGCCGGCGATGACGGCCACGGCGCCGAACGGCGCGAGCAGGAAAGGGGCGAGGATAATTTCGCCGTCATCGCGGCCGTTCAATGCGATGCTCAGTCCGAGCGCGAACAGGCAGTAAAGCAAAACCAGCGCGGGCAACTTGCCCAAGTCTGGAGCCAGCCCGCCGGGCCGCGTCCGGCGCAGGAGCAGAATACGGCCAAGTTGACGCAGATCGGCGGACAGACTGGAGCGCGTGCTGGTATCGGATTCGGGCATGATGGCTTGAGAGGGGGCGTACTGTGATTCTGGCGCGGGATCGCATTGTGCCGCGTCTTGCATGGCGGTGTCAGCCCGTTGTCCGGCGGATCGGAACCATTGCGCGGACGGCGGCTTGCGGCGGAGGCCACGGCGGAGCGCCCCGCCCGGCGCCGCCATTCCGTGGACATTCATTGGCCGTCCAGGAGAAGCGCCTCCCGCCAGCGTTCGAGCTTGCTTGCGAAAGGCAGGGTATAGGCGGGGCTGGAAGAAGGCAGCGTGCGGACTTCCAGCCCGAAGCGCGCGAGCCGCGGCGCGAACTTCGCCGCCGTGCGCCCATTGAAGCAAACACGGACGAGCGCGGGGGCGCGGGCGAGCAGGGCGGCGAAATCGTTGGCTTCTCCCGCGCGAATATCGGCATCCAGCGCACCGGGACGGATGCAGGCGCGATAAACGTCCCAGATGCCGATGTGGCGGGCGCGCACGCGCCGGACGCGCTCGGGGTATGGCAGATCGTAAAGCGGCTCGCCGAGGATCGCGCCCAGGAGTTTCCAGAAGTGATTTTGCCGGTGCCCGTAATACTGCTGTGCCGCGAGCGATGCCGGCGATGGAAAGCTGCCCAGGATCAGGCAGCGGCTGTCGGCGTCGAAAATGGGGGGCAGCCCTTCGAGCCGGGGCATTTCATGTTTTGCTGTTGTCGTCATGATGTCGGCGGAACGTATGCGCCGGAAGCCGTCTCCGGCTTTCGCGGCGGTAGTCATATTTCATGGCAAGATGATTTCATGATTGAAGATTGAGCGGATTGATGACAAGACGCTGTCGATGGCATTTACATTTTCATGAATGCGTCGAATAAATTGTATGAATTTCAATGACTTGGTGAGCTGGCATCTTACTTGCTGAAGCTTCTGTACAGACAGCCTGTTGTCTTGTCCAAGAGGAGAAAACCATGAAGAAAACCGTGTTGTTCCGTTTGACCGCATCCTTGGCGCTGTGCGCGGCTTCCAGCGCTGTCATGGCCGCGCCCACTATCTATTCGACCGCGGATCCCTCCCATTGGCAGGTCGAGATCAATAATTCCGGGGTTTCCACGACAGCCGTCAGCGTTCCCGGGCAGCCGTCCGTATGGGCGTCCAATGTCGGGTGGATTTCCAATGTACCGTCGGCGAGCAATAGCAATAATCCGACCTCTTTCCATTTCTACCAGACATTCGACCTGACGGGCTATGATCCCACGACTGCGCAACTGAGTTTCGAGATCGCGTGGGATAACGACTTCAATGGGTTCAGCCTGAACACCGGGCCGCTCACAAGCCCGTTGCCCGTTACGACGCCGTCTTTCGGCTTTGTTTCGCTCACGGTGTCGAGCGGTTTTATCGACGGTTTGAACACGATCCACTTTTACGTGGACGGCGATGGCGCAACAGATGGGCTTGCGTTCAATGTGCTCAGTTTTACCGCGACGCCGCTGTCG
>JAIRLA010000047.1 GCA_031259795.1 Azoarcus sp. | reverse complement strand
CAATATTTGCTTAAAACAGCGCGAGAGGTAGTATGGACGCAAAACAGCGAGCAGGCATTTTGTATCAACATTAACAGGGGAAATACAGTGTGTAGATGCCTATGCCAAGCGGGGGAGGGAAGTGTTCATCGGAAGAATTTACCATTGCGAAGGCCGCCCCCCTTCGTCATTGCGAGGAGCGAATCGACGCGGCAATCCAGTTCGTCCCATCCGGAGCGCAGCGACGCTGATTATGAAAGCGTTGTTGAAGGAGGCATGAGATGGACAAAATGCCAAAATACAAAAGCAATGCGCAAGCGGGCGAAACCATCGCGCGATATGATTCCCTCGTCCCGCCCAATCGACCCGTTGAACGCGCATGGAAAAAACCGTGACTTTCACGCAGCACCAAGCCACCGGCGCTTACCGCCGCTGGGAGCCGCCGGCGTTCGACGCGCCGGAGCCCGCGCCGCCCCCCGCCGCCGATGCCGACGCCGGCGCGAACACCGGCGCAGGCGCGGACGAGCCGCCCCCGGCGCTGCCTCCCGGCCTGCATCTGCCGACCGCCGCCGAAATCGAGCAAATGCACGACGAAGCGCGGCGCGGCGGCCACGAAGAAGGCCTCGCCGAAGGACGCAACCAGGGCCATGGCGAAGGACTGCGAACCGGCCTGGAAGAAGGCCGCCGGCAAGGCTATGCCGAAGGCGCGGCCGCCGCCAGGGACGAAGCGGAACGCCTGCGCGCGCTTTTCACCCGGCTCGACCAGGCGCTTGTCCGGCTCGACGCCGAAATCGCCGAAGAACTGATGTCGCTCGCCATCGAACTGGCCCGCAAAGTGCTCCAGCACACACTGGCGCTCGAACCGGAAGCCGTCGTGAGCGTCGTGCGCGCCGCCCTGCAACACCTGCCGCAAAGCCGCACCCACATCCACCTCCACCCCGACGACGTGGCGCTTGCCCGCAAACATCTCGGCGACGCGCTCGACCAGGGCGAACACCTTCTCATCGAAGATATCCAGGTCTCGCGCGGCGGCTGCCGGGTCGACACGGAAAGCGCGCAAGTCGACGCCACCATGGAAACACGCTGGCGGCGCGTGCTCGAAAGCCTTGGCCGCCCCCACGCCCCCTGGGGAAAAGAAAAAGAAACGGACAGGAAAACCGCCGCGGCCCGCGAAATCCCCCTTCCGGACGCGCCCCCTCCGGAAAGCGCCGGAAACGACGGTGAAAACGACGCCGATCCGCAAAAAACCGAACCATGACCCCGGAAACCTCCCCGCCGCGGCACGGCGAACTCTGGCGCGCCTTCCTCGAAGACGGACGCCGCCTCATCGACACCGTCTACCCCTTCCAGAACGCCGGGCGGCTCACCCGCATCAACGGACTGGTGATGGAAGCCTCCGGACTGGGACTGCCGCTGGGCTCGGGCTGCCAAGTCATGGTGCCCGGCGGCGGCTTCGTCGAAGCCGAAGTCGTCGGCTTCAACGGCGAAAGACTCTTCATGATGCCCACCGACAACGTCTTCGGCCTCTCCCCCGGCGCGCTCGTGCTGCCCGTGGAAACCAGCTACCCGCACTTCATCCCGGGCCGGCGCGTCGGCCCGCGGCGGCGCACCTCCGACCGCGCCAAGCACCTGCCGGTGGGCGAAGCCCTGCTCGGGCGAGTCGTCGACGGCGCGGGGCGGCCACTGGACGCGCTCGGCAGGCTGGAGACCGAAGAGACCCGCTCGCTCCAGGGCAGGCCGATCAACCCGCTCAACCGCTCGCCCATCCGCGAACCGCTCGACGTCGGCATCCGCGCCATCAACAGCCTGCTCACCGTCGGGCGCGGCCAGCGGCTCGGACTCTTCGCCGGCTCCGGCGTCGGCAAATCCGTCCTCATCGGCATGATGGCGCGCTACACCGGCGCCGACCTCATCGTCGTCGGCCTCATCGGCGAACGCGGGCGCGAAGTCAAGGAATTCATCGAACAAAGCCTTGGCGAAGAAGGTCTCAAACGCTCCGTGGTCGTCGCCGCCCCCGCCGACACCAGCCCGCTCATGCGCCTGCAAGGCGCCGCCTACGCCACCGCCATCGCCGAATACTTCCGCGACCGGGGCAAGCAAGTATTACTGGTCATGGACTCGCTCACCCGCTACGCCATGGCGCAACGTGAAATCGCGCTCGCCATCGGCGAACCGCCCGTCACGCGCGGCTACCCCCCCTCCGTCTTCGCCCTGCTGCCCGCGCTCGTGGAGCGCGCCGGCAACGGCCCCGAAGGCGGCGGCTCCATCACCGCCTTCTACACCGTGCTCGCCGAAGGCGACGACCAGCAAGACCCCATCGCCGACGCCGCGCGCGCCATCCTCGACGGCCACATCGTGCTGACCCGCGCCCTCGCCGACCAGGGCCACTACCCGGCCATCGACATCGAACAATCCATCTCGCGCGCCATGCACGGCCTGGTTGGCGACGAACAATTCGACAAAGTGCGCCACTTCAAGCAACTCTTCTCGCGCTACCAGCGCTCGCGCGACCTCATCGCCGTCGGCGCCTACCAACCCGGCGGCGACCCCCTGCTCGACAACGCCGTCGCCATGTATCCCCGCCTCGAAGCCTTCCTGCAACAACGCATCGAAGAACGCGAAAACTACGTCGGCGCCGTCGCCAAGCTCGACGAACTGTTCACCAACGCCTGAAGCGCCGCCGGCCTCTCTCCCACACTCGTCATTAACAGCGTCGCTTCGCTCCTCGCAATGACGAGGCGGGGGATGATATGTGGAATGATTTTCCCGGCATGGGTTCGATTTGGGCTCGTGCGTGAGTTATTAGCACTATGTAGTGACGCCGATGGTATAGAGTCGGCGTATGTCCCCCGCCGAACCGCTTTGCGCAATCACTTCATAAACAGGAGTTCGTGATGCCACGTCCGGAAAAAGTCCGTCTTGGCGATTTGTTGATCCAGGAAGGTTTATTGACCGACGAGCAACTCAAGTTCGCCCTGGAGGAACAAAAGCGCAGCGGGCGCAAATTGGGGCGTATTTTCGTCGATAGCGGTTTTGTCACGGAAGATGCTATTTCCAATATCCTGGCCCGGCAATTGCATATTCCCTTCGTCGATCTGCGCCAGCTCCAATACAAAGAAGAACTCATCAAACTGCTGCCGGAGACCATGGCGCGCCGTTACCGGGCGCTGGTGCTGGGCGAAAAGAACGGCGTGCTGCAAGTCGGCCTGACCGATCCCACCGATCTGCGGGCTTACGATGAGATTTCCCACGCCGTGCGGCGGAGCATCGACGTCGCGGTGGTGAGCGAAAGCCAGCTCATGGCGACCATCGACCGGGTTTACCGCCACACCGAGGAGATCGCCGGCCTGGCCAAGGAGCTGACCTCCGAGATGGCCGACATCCCGGTGGAGTTCGGCGAACTCCTCGGGCTTTCCGCCACGGCGGAAGATGCGCCCGTCGTCAAGCTGCTGCACATGGTGTTCGAGGAAGCCCTGCGCTCCCGCGCCTCCGACATCCACATCGAACCGCAGGAGAGCAACCTGCGCATCCGCTTCCGCATCGACGGCGTGCTGCACGTGCAGACCGAGGCCGACGCCAAGATCGCCTCCGCCGTCGCCCTGCGCCTGAAACTGATGAGCGGCCTCGACATCTCCGAAAAACGCCTGCCGCAGGACGGGCGCTTCCACATCAAGGTGCGCAACGCTTCCGTCGACATCCGCATCTCCACCCTGCCCACGCAGTACGGCGAATCCGTCGTCATGCGGCTGCTCGCCCAGGGCCAGTCCCTGCTGTCGCTCGACCACATGAACATCCCGGCGCGCGTGCTCGAACGCCTGCGCCATGCCCTGCACCGGCCCAGCGGCATGGTACTCGTCACCGGCCCCACCGGCTCCGGCAAGACCACCACGCTCTACGCCGCGCTCAACGAACTCAACAGCCCCGAGAAAAAAATCATCACCGTCGAAGACCCGGTCGAATACCGCCTGCCCGGCCTCAATCAGGTGCAGGTGCATGAAAAAATCGACCTCAGCTTCGGCAAAGTGCTGCGCACCGTCCTGCGCCAGGACCCGGACATCGTCCTCGTGGGCGAGATGCGCGACACGGAAACCGCCGAGATCGGCATGCGCGCCGCCATGACCGGCCACCTCGTGCTCTCCACCCTGCACACCAACGACGCCATGACCACCCCGATCCGGTTGCTGGACATGGGCGTGCCGCGCTACATGGTGGCGCTCTCCGTGCAACTCGTGCTCGCCCAGCGGCTCGTGCGCACCATCTGCGACAACTGCAAGACGGCGACGGCGCTCCTGCCCCACGAGCGCGAATGGCTGCGCTACGAACTGAACGAACAGGTCGACGCGCATACCTACTATCGCGGGCGGGGCTGCGCGCACTGCAACAACACCGGCTTCCAGGGGCGCAGCGGCGTCTATGAATTCCTCGAAATGGGCGACGAACTCGTGGAAGCCATCAACCAGTCCGACCCCGTCGCCTTCATGGCCGTCGCCCGGCGGCAAATGGCGGGCGCCACCCTGCGCCGCGACGCCGTGCGCCTGGTGCTGGCCGGACGCACCACGGCGGATGAAGCCATGCGCGTCAGCAACCAGAACGAGGACTGAACCATGGCCAATTTCAGCTATCAAGGCAGGGACGCCACAGGCAACGCGGTCAGCGGCGCGCTGGAAGCCGCCAGCGAACTCGACGCCGCCAAACGCCTCATGGCGCAAAGCGTCACCCCGCTGTCCATCACCCTGGCCGCGGCGGAGGCGGTCCGCAAGAGCGCGGGCGGCGGCGCGGGGAAACTCGCGGCGCTGTTCGAGGAAAAACCCCGCCACGAAGACATCCTGCTCTTCTTCCGCCAGATTTATTCCCTGCTCAAGGCTGGCGTACCCATCATGCGCGCCTTGGCCGGCCTGCAAGAATCCGCCGTCAACAAGGGCATGAAAAACCTCCTGCGCGACATGCGCGAGAGCCTCGACTCCGGGCGCGAATTCTCCGCCGCCATGGCGCGCCATCCCAAGGTATTCAATTCCTTCGCCATCAACATGACCCGCGTCGGCGAAATGACCGGCAAGATGGAAGAAATCTTCCTGCGCCTGTTCCATCACATGGAATTCGAGCGTTTCATCCACGAGCAGGTGAAATCGGCGCTGCGCTACCCGAGCTTCGTGGTGCTGGCCATGGCCATCGCCATCGTCGTCGTCAACATCTTCGTCATCCCCGCCTTCGCCAAGGTGTTCGACAGCTTCGGCGCGCAACTGCCGGCGGTCACGCGCATGCTGCTGGGGTTCTCGGACTTCATGCGCAACAGTTGGTATTACATGCTGGCGGCGGTCATCGCGGTCATCTTCTGTTTCCGCTCCTGGGTCAAGACCCGCAAGGGGCGCTACGAATGGGACCGCGTCAAACTCAAGATTCCCATCGCCGGCAAGATCGTCGCCAAGGCCACGCTCTCCCGCTTCGCCCGCAGTTTCGCGCTGGCCTCCCGTAGCGGCGTGCCCATCATCCAGGCGCTCTCGAACGTGGCCCAGACCGTGGATAACGCCTACATCTCCGACAAGATCGAACGCATGCGCGACGGCGTCGAACGCGGCGAAAGCGTCCTGCGCAACGCCATCGCCTCCGGCATCTTCACGCCTATGGTCATCCAGATGATCGCCGTGGGCGAAGAGACCGGCTCCCTGGACGAAATGCTGCAAGATGTCGCCGACATGTACCAGCGCGAAGTCGAATACGAACTCAAGACGCTCTCGCAACAGATCGAACCCATCCTCATCGTCTTCCTGGGCGTGCTCGTCCTCATCCTCGCGCTGGGCATCTTCCTGCCCATGTGGGACCTGGGCAAGGCGGCAAAGGGAGGCTGAAACAATGAAAACCCATATTCCCGGAACCCGCGCCCCCCTTGTCGACCGCGCCCGCGCCCAGCGCGGCCTGACCCTGATCGAACTGATGGTGTGCTGCCTGCTGGCCCTGTTTCTCTTCCTCGGCTACCTGCGCGTCACCCGGCACTATCAGGAAGAAATGGAAGAGATCGCCGTGCGCCTCACCATCTCGCACATCCAGGTCGGCATGGCGCTCGAATGGGCGCGGCGCATCAGCACCAACGAAAACCGGCGGGGCATCGAAGAACTGGTGGGCGCCAACCCGGTGCGCTGGCTCGACGAGCCGCCCTATAACTATCTGGGCGAACTCAAAGCGCCCAAACTCGAAAAACTGGAACCGGGCCGCTGGCTGTTCGACCTGAGCCGCAAGGAACTGGTCTACATCGTCGACAACAGCGACAACCTCGTGCTCAAGAACAGCTTCGAGAGCACCAAGGCGCTGCGCTGGAGCGTGCGCCTCGCCGGGGCGGAGTCAGGATCGGGAGAAGAAAAGAACACGGCGCCGGAATTCGGCGAATTGAAACTCGTGCCGGTACATGAGTATCGCTGGTTCTGAGCCTGGCGCGGAGCGGCGATCCTTTCCTTTTCCCGGGGGATTCCCCTCGTCGCCTCCCCCATGGGCATCGGCACACCCCGAAACAGCGGCGCTTCGCGCCGGATGGAACGAACTGGATTGCCACGTCGCTGCACTCCTCGCAATGACGAGGGGGAGAGGACTGTCGCGGCGACAAGCGCCTTGCCGGTACTTCACCCCTTTTTATCCAGTGTCGCTTCGCTCCGTATGGTTGGAAACCCTCTCCCGGCCTTCGGCCACCCTCCCCCGCAAGCGGGGGAGGGAAGTGTCCATCCGACAACGCTTTACCTTCCCTGCAACGGAACGCCCCTCCCCCAATCACAACCGCCAGCCCTGCCTCCCCACTACTGTAAAGCGCCTGCCGTCCCCTCCCCCGCTTGGCGGGCGAGAGGGTGCCCCGTCAGGGGCGGGAGAGGGCTTCCATCCAACCGGCGCGCAGCGCCGCTGATTTC
>JAIRLA010000044.1 GCA_031259795.1 Azoarcus sp. | reverse complement strand
ACGAACTGGATTGCCACGGGCCTGCGGCCCTCGCAATGACGAGGGGGGAGGCTTTCGCAAGGACGAGTTCTTCCAATGAACTCCCCTCCCCCGCTTGCGGGGGAGGGTGGCCCGTCAGGGCCGGGAGAGGGCTTCGTTCCATCCGGCGCGCAGCGCCGCTGATTTTTTTACGGCGGGAAGTGTGAGCAGGCGTTTCCCTTCCTCTTCTTTCAGATTCTCCTCGCCGAGCGGAGAAAACCGGAAATGCCGGGGGTTCATTCGTTATGACTTGCGGGCGGGGGATCGTCTTGCCGGGCGGCGAAGTGGTCGTAGCCGGATGGCGCGAGCGCGCGCATGTCTCCGTTGGCTTCGCGCAACGACATGGTCCCGGCGTGGGCGGTGAGATGGCCGATGCGGGTGAGGGGCAGGCCGAGGCGGCGGGCGAGTGCGGCGAGGCGCTCGCGCTTCGCGGCAGGGGCGGCGAAGAGTAGTTCGTAATCGTCGCCGCCCGCGAGCAGGCAATGGCGGGCGAGGATTTCATCCGCGCCGGTTTCGCGCAGGGCCGCCAACGGCAGGGCCGCCGCGTCGAGTTGCGCGCCGAGGCCGGAGCGCTCGCACATGTGGGCGAGATCGCCCGCGAGGCCATCGGAGATGTCGAGCATCGCATGCGCCAGACCGCGCAATGCCAGCCCCAGTTCGACGCGAGGCGTCGGGCGGTGCAGGGCAACGAGCGCGCGGCGGGTATCGGCGAGCCGGGCGCGTCCTTGCAGGCAGGCCAATCCCAGCGCCGCCAGCCCCGGTTGGCCGGAAACCCACAGATCGTCCCCGGCTTTTCCTCCCGCGCGGGTAATCGCCGCGCCCGCCGGTATTTCGCCAAAAAGGGTGACGGTCATGGCAAGCGGTCCGCGCGTGGTGTCGCCGCCGACGATGTCCACGCCGTACCGCCCGGCACAGTCGAAAAAACCGTCGGCAAAGGCGGCAATCCAGTTTTCGTCGATGTCCGGCAGGGTGAGGGCGAGCGTCGCCCAACGCGGCACGGCGCCCATTGCCGCCAGATCGGACAGGTTGACCGCCAGGGTTTTCCACCCCAGATCGCGCGGCGCGGCGCCGGGGAAAAAATGCGCGCCCGCCACGAGCGTGTCGGTCGTCACCGCCAATTGCCTGCCCGCCGCAATCCTGACGAGCGCCGCATCGTCACCGGCGGCCAGATCGGTGTGCGTGGATGGGCGGGTGAAATGGCGGCGGATGAGGTCGAATTCGGAAGGCATGGCCGGGCGGAGCGCGATACGTGGCGGGCAGCTTATCGTGAATGGCCGGGCCGGGGCGGGAAAACGGGACGCCTGTCCCCGCTTTCTTTTCCCTTTTTACAGCGGAGCGAAACGACGCGACGCTGGACGAATCCGGTTCCCGGTTGCCGTCAGCCCGGCACGCCAAGGATGATGCTCGATGCCTTGATGACGGCGGTTGCGGCCACGCCGGGCTTGAGGCCGAGTTCATTGACCGATTCGCGGGTGACGATCGCCGAAATTTCCGTGCCGCCGGGAAGCGCGAGGGCCACTTCGGCATTGACCGCCCCGGACTGGACCGATTTGACCGTGCCCGCGAGGCAGTTGCGCGCCGACAAACGGACGTCCGCCTGATCGGTCATCAACATCACCCAGGGCGCCTTGACCATGGCGACCACCGGCTTGCCAACGGCCAGCGCGAGCGTTTTGACGCTCTCCATGGTAATGACCGCCGTCAGATGGTCGCCCCCTTCCAGGACAACATCGACTTCCGCATTGACCGCGCCGGTCTTGACCGCACCGACCTCACCTTTGAAAACATTGCGGGCGCTGACTTTCACAGGGCATCCTCGTTCGGCATCGTTGTATCGCTGTATCGCTGTATCGTATACGACACAAAATTGTCGGGAATCCAACAATTTTGTCCGGGCATCACTGTAAACGTTCATCCTATAGCCTTGCAACCACAGGAAATCCTGTTCAGGCATGAAGTTAGCTTTATAGAAAAACGATCACACAACGCAAGGACTTCCCATGCGCACCGACATCCACCATTTTCTCGCCCGCATGCAACTCGAAAACGAGGCCGGCGTGGCCCTGACCGATACCCGTATCCGCCTGCTCGAAGAAATCGGCCGCTATGGCTCGATCAATCGCGCTTCCCGCGCCGTACCCCTGTCGTACAAGGCGGCATGGGATGCGGTCGATACCCTCAACAACCTTGCCCCCGAACCGGTCGTGGCGCGGGCCACGGGAGGACGCCGGGGCGGCGGCACCCAGCTCACCGGATACGGCGAAAAGCTCGTGGCGATGTATCGCGCGCTGGAGCTCGAGTACCAGGCCATGCTCGACCGCCTCTCCGTGAGATTGCGCGAGGCGGGCGCCTGCGACCAGCGGGAATTCCGCAGGATGATCCGTCGCATGGGGATCAAGACCAGCGCGCGCAACCAGCTTGTCGGCATCGTCTCCGGATTGATCGACGGCGGCGTCGATTACGAGGTGCGCCTGCGGCTCGACGAACACAACGAAATCGCCGCCGTCATCACCCGCGCCAGCGCCGAAACCCTCGGTCTCGCCATGGGCAGCGAAATGATCGCGCTGGTGAAATCCTCATCGGTGATGCTGGCGGTCGACCGCGATCTGCAATTGACCGCGCGCAATCAGTTGTGGGGTGAAGTCGCCACCGTCTCCCCCGGCCCGATCAATAGCGAAATCACGCTGGCGTTGCCTTCGGATCGCAGCATCACCGCGGTGGTCACCAATGAAAGCCGCGAAAAACTGGGCCTCGCGCCGGGCGTTGCCGCCTGCGCTTTCTTCAAATCGTCGAGCGTCATCCTGGCGTTCTGCGATTGAGCGTCGCACCGATTGTTTGTCCCTGGTATCACTTTTTTTTTCGAGGAATCGTCCATGTCATCCACTTTCCGTTTTCTCTCTTGCGCCGCCATGGTCGCCATGGCTGTTTTTGCCCAACCCGCCCGCGCCGATGAAGTGCAGATCGCGGTCGCGGCCAATTTCACCGCGCCGGCGAAAGACATCGCGGCGGAATTCGAAAAGGAAACCGGCCACAAGGTCACGGCCTCCTTCGGTTCCACGGGCCAGTTCTACGCCCAGATCGGGCAGGGCGCGCCCTTTGAAGTCTTTCTCGCCGCCGACGACACCACCCCGGCCAAACTGGAAAAGGAAGGGCACACTGTCGCGGGCAGCCGCTTTACTTACGCCATCGGCGCGCTCGTCCTGTGGAGCGCGAAGGAGGGCGTGGTCGACGACAAGGGGGCGGTATTGAGTTCGGGCGCTTTCGAGCATTTGTCCATCGCCGATCCCCAGAAGGCGCCCTATGGCACGGCGGCCATCGAGACGCTCACCAAACTTGGCTTGCAGGACAAGCTGCAAGCCAGGATCGTCAAGGGCAACAACATCGCGCAGGCGCATCAGTTCGTCTCCACCGGCAATGCCGAACTGGGTTTCGTCGCGCTCTCGCAAGTTTATAAGGACGGCAAAGTCACCAGCGGTTCCGCCTGGATCGTACCCGCCGATCTGTACGAACCCATCCGCCAGGACGCGGTTATCCTCGCCAAAGGCAAGGACAGCGCCGCCGCGCGCGCCTTCACTGAATATCTCAAGGGGCCGAAAGCCGACGCGATCATCAAATCCTACGGCTACCGCAAATAAGAAGAAGAAACGTTCGACAGGGAGCGGATTCGATCGGCGCCGCTTCGCTTCGCATGATGGGATCCCTCTCCCTCCTGTAATACTTCTTCGGGGGGCGAGGGGGAATTCTTTGGAAGAACTCGCCATGGCGAGGCGCTCGTCGCCGCGCCAATCATCCCCCCTCGTCATTGCGAAAGCCTCCTCCGCCTCGTCATTGCGAGGCGCGTAGCGCCGTGGCAATCCAATTTGTATCATCCGGAGCGCATCGACGCTGTTTTCTTGGCGATGGGGGACGGGCGTTTCGTTCCTTTTTCCCCTTTTTTGGAAGCCCTCTCCCGCCCTTCGGGCACCCTCTCGCCCGCCAAGCGGGTGAGCAGTTGTGATTGAGGAATGGCCGTATCTGCGGGAAAGGCAAAGCACCGTCATTGCGATGGATTCCCTTCCCCCGCCAAGTGTTCGTCGCCTGAAAGCCGCAGTTGGCAATATGTGTAGCAGCCAAAACACTGACAGGCATGGACTTCGCGTCGATCTCACCCGGCGGGGAATGCCCTTGATCCGCGTTCGATCCATGCCGGACGGTGTCTCAGGCTACAGGCGCGGGGGCAATCGCGGATTTCGGGATGAGTTCCTATTGGAATAGGTCCGCCTTGAACCGCTGCATCGCGCCGCTCCTTGCAATGACAGGGCGCGTGGGGTGCCGTGGCAATCCAGTTCGTTCCACCCGGCGCGCCGCGCCGCTGGATAAAAGGGGGGAAATGGAACGAAACGAAACGCCCGTCCCCCCCACCGCCAGGAAAACAGCGTAGCTACGCTCCGCATGGAACGAACTGGATTGCCACGTCGCTTCGCTCCTCGCAATGACGAGGGTTGGGGGGCAATGACGAGTTTTTCCGATGGCCCCCCTTCGTGCGATGGACCTTCCCTCCCCCGCTTGCGGGGGAGGGTGGCCCGTCAGGGCCGGGAGAGGGTTTCGTACCATCCGGCGCGCAGCGCCGCTGGATAAAGGGGGGTGGAGAGTGGACGGGACGCCTGTCCATTCTCCACCGCCAAGAAATCAGCGTCGCTTCGCTCCGCGAGAAACGAACTGGATTGCCACGTCGCTTCGCTCCTCGCAATGACGAGGGT
>JAIRLA010000004.1 GCA_031259795.1 Azoarcus sp. | reverse complement strand
GCAGCGGTACCTTTGCCTGCCTCCGACTATTCCATTCTTGACCGCGTGTTCCGATCCACATTTCTTGCATTTCGGCATCGCCATTCTCCCATCAAAACAGTGAACTGGAATATTTTCGCTATGGGACTATATCCTTGTCAACACTCTCAAAGATTTCTGGCGGAGAATGCTTTTCTGCATTTGAAGCGCTGGCGGGGCATTACGACCAGTTATGCTGAAAATGTGGCTTCTTTTGTGGCCGCCGTGCAGATCCGGTGTATTGCTTTATGGGTAAAAGTATTGTGACAACACTGTCTAGACGTTTTTTGGCTGTCTACCGCATCACCCTTTCAGTCTCCAGCGTGGCAACACCCCGACTCAGAGAGAACACTTCATGCTTCCCCAATCGGCATCAAACTCTTCTTGTGACAAACTGGGGATATCTTCCGCTCTTTGCATCTGCTCTAGCGTCACAGTTTCCAGACCACGACATGACTGATTGACGGTTTCTTCATCCGTTGGATATCTGGACGATTTGCGATTGCGATAAGCGGCAAGCATCATGGCATGACCTCGCCTGAAACAAGCCATCTTGTCAGAAGAAAACCTGCCGGTAGTCTCCAGTTTATCCAGATAGGCCGCATATAGGCGATGCGCGCTCTCGCACTCTTGTGACATATTGGAAAAATCAGTGAAGGAAGCGCCGGAACAAGCACACAACACACACAGGATCAGGGCAGGCATTAAATGCTTGTTCATAGGCGCTATCGACAATCGTTAGCCAATAAAAGCTACTTTCTGACTCCCATCAAAGCCATTTCTACTGCCGTTCTCCAGTTCGTGGAAGCCGTCACGACACAGATATTGTACGTTATGTTTCCTCTCAGAGCGGCAATCCAGGCACCAACGCTGGCGCCACTTTGCAGCGCAGCCAACAGGATGGACGACCACGACGATGGCGGAAACGCCCCGTAGAATATGCTGAATACCACATTGGTCGCGGCAAAAGCCGCAGAACATTCTTTGATGGCCTGTAGCACTTGGTTCATCAGCCCGGCGACCTCGTCGCTGATGTTGTCAATGCTGTTGTTTGATATACCGCTCGGCCAGATCGCGGAGATGGCGGCAACATATTGTGCTTTTTCTGCATCTGTAAGCGACATGATGGACTCTGTGGCAAGCGTCAGGTAAATACGCCGAATCACTCTATCAGCGTATCATCGTCGGCCAGCGCGAAGCGCGTCACGCCATGCCCGTATCTTTTTTATTCTTTTTGGCCTTGTCCGCGAGACGGCCAAGATTGATGATGTGCCCGGCTCAACAATGCACGCGCGGCAAGCCCTTGAATAATGTGGTGAAGTAGCGCGACAGGTGATTCTGCCGCATCCCCCAGGCGACTTGTTTCCGTCAGCTGCTGGCCGCGAGCCCCACGGCTTCTCGCCCGAAATGGCGATTGATAGCGTCCATCACGTCCATCAGCGGGTTGTCCGGGGAGCCTCGGCACAGGCTGGTTGGGACGGGCAAGCGGCCATGGGATGAGGTGCAAGCCTGCTTGAGCGGGCAAGTACTTGCCGGCAGGAAATCAGCGCGATTGCGTGCGATATCGGGCGCGGGGACAATCCGCGGACGGTCGTCGATGTGAGATGATTCCCCCCCGCATTTTCCCCCGCAAATTTACCGGATGTAGAGGGACGGCATGGGACGAGGCTAGAGGCTGGCGGGCTGGTTTTTGTGGAAAAACAATATGTCAGGGCGTTTGTTGAAATGGTATGGAACGATCTGAAAGGCTCTCTCACCCGCATGGGGTGCGAGGAGGCGCGAGTTCGAATCCCGCCGTCCCGACCATTGAAATCAACGGGTTGGCTCATGAAAAGGCCGACTCGTTTTCTTTTGCGGGCGCGCGGGGGAGCGCTTGAACGGCGCTTTCCCTGTCCAGCCGCTTTTGCTGGCGCCGCCGATGGATGACTTCCATGAACGAAATATGGGTCTTTTCCACTGGCGCGATACTGACTGGTTTCATTCTCGATCTGCTGTTCGGCGATCCGCCGCGCATGCCGCATGTCGTGCGCCTCGCGGGCCGTCTGATCGCGGCGCTGGAGAAGCGCCTGCGCCCGCTTTTCCCCGCCTCGCCGCGCGGCGAACTGGCGGGCGGGGGCGCGCTGGCGGGAATCGTGGCGCTGAGCTGCGCGGGGATTCCTTTCCTGCTGTTGTTCGCGGGCTACCGTTTATGGCCGCCGCTCGGTTTCTTGCTGGAAAGCGCGCTTTGCTACCAATTGCTCGCCATGCGCGCACTGCGGTTGGAAAGCATGAAGGTCCGCCATTACTTGTGCGCGGGCGATCTGGCGGGGGCGCGCCGACAAGTGGCGATGATCGTCGGGCGGGACACGGCGGCGCTGGATCGGGACGGCATCGCCCGCGCGGCGGTGGAAACCGTGGCCGAGAACACCTCCGATGGCGTCGTCGCGCCGCTTTTCTACCTGATGCTGGGCGGCGCGGCGCTGGGGTGTTTTTACAAGGCGGTCAACACGATGGACTCGATGATCGCTTACAGGAACGAGCGCTACCTGTACTTTGGCCGCGCCGCCGCGCGCCTGGACGACATGCTCAACTATTTGCCGTCGCGCCTGTGCGCGCTGCTGATGATCGCCGCCGCATATCTTTCGGGCCATGACGGCAACAACGCCGCGCGCATCTGGCGGCGCGACCGTCGCCGTCACGCCAGCCCCAATTCGGCGCAAACAGAGTCCGTCTGCGCCGGCGCGCTCGGCATCCGGCTCGGCGGCCCCGCGTCGTATTCCGGCGAGGTGCATGACCGGCCGGTGATTGGCGACGATCGGCGTCCCATCGAAGCGGAAGACATCGCGCGCGCCAACCGGCTGCTGTACGTTTCCTCCGGCCTCATGCTGGCGGCGGCGCTGGCGCTGCGCGTCGCCTTGTGGGAGGCGCTGTTCCCCGGCTGAGGATCGCTGGCGACGCCTGTTTATCGGGGCGATCGCCGTTTGCCCGTCTCCTGCCTTTCACCATGGCGCATCGCGCCGAACGGGAAATCCACGCGCATTGCCGCCGCCGCGCGCTGCGGGGGTTTGGCTTTTATCCCCTCAAAAACACCCGGCGTCCGCCTTGTCCCACATCTCCCGGTAAAAAGAATGCACGCATGTGCCGCCGGCCAGTTCGCCGGGCGTCAGGAAAAGATAACGCTGGGCGTAGGTCTGGACTTCCAGTTCGCTGACGCGGACGACCAGATGTTCGGGGCGAAGATCGGCGGGATGGGAAAGACCGGCGGCGGCGAGCATTCCGGCGAGGCTGGACAGAGTGTTGCGGTGAAAACGGAATACCCGTTCGGTCTTGTCGCGCACGACCAGCGCCTTTTGCCGCTGTTCATCCTGCGTGGCCACGCCCGTCGGGCATTTGTTGGTGTGACAGCTTTGCGACTGGATACAGCCCAGGGCGAAAAGGAAACCCCGCGCGGAATTCACCCAATCCGCGCCCAAGGCCAGCGTGCGGGCCATGTCGAAAGCGGAAATGATCTTTCCCGCCGCGCCGATCTTGACCTGTTCGCGCAAACCCGCGCCGACCAGCGTGTTGTGCACCAGCAGCAGACCTTCCCGCAGCGGCATGCCCAGATGATCGGAGAACTCCACCGGCGCCGCGCCGGTACCGCCCTCGGAACCATCCACGATGACGAAATCGGGATGAATCCCCGTTTGCAGCATGGCCTTGGCAATAGCCATGAATTCCGTCGGCCTGCCGATACAGAGCTTGAAACCGACCGGCTTGCCCCGCGACAGTTCGCGCAGCGTCCGCACGAATTCCAGCAATTGCAGCGGAGTATGGAAAGCCGTATGGGCTGGCGGCGATACACAGTCCCGCCCCATCGGCACGCCCCGCACACCGGCGATCAGCGGAGTGATCTTCTCTTTCGGCAGGATGCCGCCATGGCCGGGTTTGGCGCCCTGGCTGAGCTTGATCTCGATCATCTTCACGCCGGGCAGCGCCGCCTGCTCCGCGAAGCGGGCGGGATCGAAATGGCCGTTTTCGTCGCGGCAGCCAAAATAGCCGCTGCCGATTTCCCAGACCAGATCGCCGCCGTTTTCCAGATGATAGGGGCTGATACCGCCTTCGCCGGTATCGTGATAGAAACCGCCCCGTTTCGCCCCGGCATTCAGGGCGCGAATCGCGTTCGGACTCAGGGAGCCGAAACTCATGGCGGAAATATTGAAAATAGATGCGGAATACGGCGCCTCGCATTGCGCGTTGCCGATGACAATACGAAAGCTTTCCGGGCTGCCCGCTTGCGCGGGAATCAGCGAATGAGTGATGAATTCATAACCGATGGCATAAACATCGAGAATGCTGCCGAAAGGGCGGTCGGCGCTCAGGTTCTTGGCGCGCTGATAGACCAGTGAGCGTTGCGCGCGGGAAAAAGGCACCGATTCCTCGTCGCCTTCCAGCAGATACTGACGGATTTCCGGACGCACGGCTTCAAACAGATAACGGAAATGAGCGATGACCGGATAATTTCGCAAAACACTGTGCTTGCGCTGCATGACGTCGTAGAAGCCCAGCACCCCCAGGAACACGGCCAGCAGGAACAAATCCATCTGCACGCCTTCCGGTATCAGCGGATTCATGACGCGCCACGAAAACAGGCGGGTGAGCAAATAGAACACGGCATAAACCATCGCCGCCCACCACACGGAAAAACGCAGCAATCTCGATTGCCAACGCGGAAAAAACCAGTTCCCCTTCACGATGCTCCCCTCTCGCCGGAACGGCGCACTATCTTGCTTGCAATGACCACGCCATTGTAACCAACCGCCTTGTTCCCGCCCGGATCATGCGGGCCTCGCCATGGCAAATGCACGCATGCCTTTCCTGGATGACGCCTCGTGCGCGCAATGACGAGTTCTCCCGATGGACTTCCCTCCCCCGCTTGCGGGGGAGGGTGGCCGAAGGCCGGGAGAGGGTTTCCTTCCATACGGCGCGCATCGACGCTGATTTCTTCGCGGTGGGAAGTAGAGACGTCCCGTTCCTTCTTCCCTTTACATGGATGGGGGCACAGGGCGGCGTACAGATAGTGCATGAGCAGGATGTTTCCGGTCGTACAGCTTCTCGCGCCCTCGGAGGGCAACCCCATCCTCGCCATGAGTTGCTCGGCGGTTTCGCGCCTCTGTCCGGTGAGCAACGCTTGGTGCGCCTTGAGGCCGACGGTGTGCTACTGCGACAGGGGTGTGGGCTATGAATTCATGGTTTTGGATGATCATGCCGCGTTTGCTTTTTCACCCACTTACCATCTTTCCATTCCCCGGAATATGCTAGCACGATAAGAATCGCCGGCCCTATAAAACCCACTGTGACCAATGTGCTCAATATTGGAGTATACACGCACAGCAACATGCCTATGAGCGTAGATTCATAGGCGCCAGCGGCGAGAAGGAGCAGCATGATAATTACTCCGATAACCGTACCAATAAACACCGTTGATTCTATGGCTGATATTTTATTTTCTTCCCGACACTTTTTGTTAATTACCCATTGCGCCACACGGAATATACTATTGATATAGTACGGGGCTGAATAAAATGTTGCGGCAGCGCCTCCGCCACCGAAAACTAAACCTGCAATAACGCCCATCTTGGCTTGCTGCTCCCAAAAGGTAATAGCCACCAACGTACCAAGGCTTAATCCCGACAAAACAACAGGAAGGAAGTATATCGCGGATATTATTAACGCAGGTTTCGGGAAACGGGTCATCCTGCCGCCTTTCGATATAAAATCAGACGAAGTTCGTTTATTGACCTTTGAACGCGCCAATTCACTGAAAGCCGCGATTATGTTAAAAAGAATGAACGACAGCATGGAAATCAACCATGTAGAGACTAAAACATCAAACATCGTCTTGCTCCTTTTGTCTTGCGGCAAGAGAATGGGCTACGGAATTACCGTGGAAAACAGCGGCGGCACGCCGTAATAGATTCCGCGGTCATAATCACTGTGATGCGGACGGCGGTGACGCTGTTGCGCGCGCGGGGCTGGTTGGCGGCCAGCGCCGTGTGGCAGCGGAGGCGAGGTTCTTGAGCGCGGCCATTTCCGCCGGATACTCCAGGCGGGGGCCTTGGCGGTGGGCGATGATGGTTTGCCAGAGCCGGGAAAGATCGAATCGTTCTTCCCGACCGCGGGGCAACCAGTCCTTCATGTTCATGAGGATCTCCTGGAAAAGCGGATCTGTCTGGACGCGCTGCGCGGGGGGCGCCAAGCCGACGCGGCGGAAGGTAAACCCGCGCTGCGCCTGCCGGGATGTGGCGGCGGCGGAAAAATCCCGCGCGATACAGGACAGGAGCACACAGGATTTTTTTCGATACGGGACGCGAGAAGGCCTGCGCTTCCCGGGAATCCAGTCCAGTGCAATCATGCGACCGACCGCGAAACCGTGCCATTTCCATGCCCTTTTCCATCAAAAACACGCCGCATAAAATCCGCACGGCGTGAGTTCCGGAGAGTGTATTACACACATTTGCTGGCGAGCAAGTACTTTCAAATAATATTTTTCAATATCCACATCCTGTTCTGCGTCGCTGGATAAAAAGGGGGAGGAAGAAACGGGACGCTTGTTTACGCCCCACCGCCAAGAAATCAGCGGCGCTGCGCGCCGGATGGTTGGCGCCTCCCTCTCCCGGCCTTCGGCCACCCTCTCCCCCCTGCGGGGGGCGAGGGGAATCCATTGGGAGACCTCGTCATTGCGAGGCGCGAATCGGCGTGGCAATCCAGTTCGTCCCATCCGGCGCGAAGCGCCGCCGTTCTTATCGCCAGCCATTTCGGAATGTGTAGATACATATGGCTTGCGGGGGAGAGCGCCCGAAGGGCGGGAGAGGGCTTCGTGCCAAACGGCGCGTAGCGCCGCTGATTAAAGAGGGGGGGGGAAGGAATGGGGCGCTTGTTCATTCTCCACCGCCAAGAAATCAGCGGCGCTGCGCGCCGGATGGTTGGCGCCCCCCTCTCCCGGCCTTCGGCCACCCTCTCTCCCCTGCGGGGGGCGAGGGGAATCCATCGGAAGAACGCGTCATTGCGAGGACGCACCCCACCTCATCATTGCGAGGCGCGAATCGACGTGGCAATCCAGTTCGTTCTGTCCGGCGCGGAGCGCCGCTGTTGTGCGTGTGCCCCGGCGCCGGGTTGGAAACGCGGCGTCACGCGCGTGACGCCGTCCCATGAAAATGGCGCATGGTCTGGAAGCGGAGCGGGGACGGGGCGTCGAGTCGCATGCCTTGTGGAAATCAACAATGCCCTTCTCTCTCCCCGCTCGCGGCTCAATCCATTACACTGGCGCGTTTCCATCGCGAAAGCCGCCGATGTTTGTCTTGTTCGAAGAAGACGGTTCCTTCAAGGCCGGGACCGTACTCGCTGATAACGATGCCTCGCTCCAGATCGAGAACACCCACGGCAAGCGGGTGAAGATCAAGCGCGCCAATGTGCTGCTCGAATTCCGCGCGCCGCAGCCCGCCGAATTGCTCGTCCGCGCCGAGCGCGACGCCGCCGGGTTCGACACGGATTTCCTGTGGGAAGTCTGTGGCGATGAGGAGTTCGCGTTTACCGATTTCGCCGCCGATTATTACGGCCACGCGCCCGACGCGGTGGAGGCCGCCGCCATGCTGTTTTCGCTCCATGCCGCGCCGATGTGGTTCCACCGCAAGGGCAAGGGCCGTTACCGCAAGGCGCCGGAAGACATCCTGCGCGCGGCCAAGGCCGGACTGGAGAAAAAACGCCGGCAGGCCGAGGCCGTCGAACGCATGCGCGCCGATCTGGCGGCGGGACGGCTGCCCGCCGAATTCGCCGGTATGGTCTCGCAGTTGCTCTACCGCCCCGACCGCAACCGCATCGAGGTCAAGGCGCTGGAAGCCGCCTGTGTCGAGACCGGCCTGTCGGCGGCGCGCTTGCTCCTGAAGTGCGGCGCGCTGGCGTCGAGCCACGATTTTCATTTCAACCGTTTCCTGTTCGAGCAATTTCCCGAGGGTCTGGATTTTCCGCCCTTCGATCCGCCCGCCATGCCCGGCGGGTTGCCGCGCGCCGAGGTCGCCGCTTTTTCGATTGATGACGCGGCCACCACCGAAATCGACGATGCGTTCTCCGTCACCGCGAAGGCGGCGGGCGGCTGGACGATCGGTATCCATATCGCCGCTCCGGCGCTCGGGTTCGCGCGCGGTTCCGCGCTCGACGCCATCGCGCGGCGGCGGCTCTCCACTGTTTACATGCCGGGCAACAAGATCACCATGTTGCCCGAGGAAGCCGTCGCCGCTTTCACCCTGTCCGCGGGCGCCGCGCGTCCGGCGGTGTCGCTCTATCTCGATGTGCGCGCCGACCTGACCATCACCGGACACGAGAGCCGCATCGACCTCGTACCAGTGGTCGCCAATCTGCGCCATCACGACATCGAGCCGGTGTTCAACGAAACGACGCTGACCGGAGGCGGCCCGGATTTCCCGTGGAAGAAGGAACTCACCTTGCTGTGGGAGCTTGCCACCGTGCTCGAAGCCGGACGCGGCAAGCCGTCGGCGCACGCCAACCAGGTCGATTACAACTTCGCCGTCGATTGGGAGCGGAACACCCCCGACGGCCCCGGCTTCATCGCCATCGGGCGCCGCCTGCGCGGCTCGCCCATGGACAAGCTCGTGGCCGAATTGATGATCCTCGCCAATTCCACCTGGGGCCGCCTGCTCGATGAGGCCGGCGTCCCCGGCCTTTACCGCGTGCAGGGCGGCGGCAAGGTGCGGATGGCGACCGTCGCCGCGCCGCACGAGGGACTCGGGGTCGATTGTTACGCCTGGTCGAGTTCGCCGCTGCGCCGTTACGCCGATCTGGTGAATCAGTGGCAGATCGTCGCCGTGCTCGGCGGCGGCGAACCGGCATTCGCGCCCAGGTCGGTCGATTTGATGAGCGCGCTGCGCGATTTCGAGCTGACCTACACCGAATACAGTGAATTCCAGCGCCGCATGGAACGTTACTGGTGCGTGCGTTGGTTGCGCCAGAATGAAATACGCACGACCGAAGCTTTCGTATTGCGCGACAATCTTGTTCGTCTCGCCGATATACCTTTTATTTTCAAGGTAGCCTCGCTCCCGCCGCAGTTGCCGGGTTCGAAAGTAAGCTTGGCGATCACGGACAGCGACCTGATCGACGTCGAGGTCGACGCCCGCTACCTCGCCACGCTCGCCGAACCCGGCCCGGAAGCGCAGGAAACAACAGGATATTGACAGGAAATCAAGACCGGATCGTCCATGACCCGCCCGCTTACATAGAATCTTTCGTCCATGGCAAAGAAAAAGTCGTTTTTCGCCTCGCTCTCGCTACGAATCGCCGCCCATAGCGTCCGGACCGGCCTCACCGCTTCCGTAATCATTCACGCGCTCGTGTTGGCCATCCAGTTCACCATGCCCATGGCGCCGCCGACGCGCAGCAACAACCTCGCGGTCATCCTTGTCAACGCCGCCAGCGCCACGGCTCCGGCCCCGGAAGACGTCCAGGCGCTGGCGCAGGTCAAGTCCGACGGCGGCGGCAATACCGACGAGGAGGTCATCGTTGCATCGCCGCTACCGCGTCAGTCGAGCGAGCAAAAAGGCGACAACCTGCTCGAGCGGCACCGGGGCGATCAGACGCGCCAGCCGCAATCCCCGCCGAAACAAACCGAGATCATCACCGGGTCGGACAACTCCGCCACCGTCGTCAAGGTACAACCGTCGCCCCCCGCGGTCGCCCCCGTGCCGCCCAGCCCCAACGCCAGAGACCAGTACGATGCCCGCCAAGCGGAAATCGACCTCGCGGCGAGCATCGAAGCGGCGACGCAAAAATACAATCAGCGTCCGCGCCGCGTGTCCATCGGCGCGCGCACCGATGAAGACCGTTTCGCCAGATACGTCGATGCCTGGCGGACGAAAACCGAAAGCGTGGGCAACAGTTTCCCCTTGAGGCTGGAGCACGATATAAAAGGACGCAACCTGCTGATGACGGTTTCTGTCCGGAAAGACGGTTCCGTGGAAAAGATCGTGATCAACCGCAGTTCCGGCTACCAGGCGCTCGATGAAACGGCGAGACAGATCGTCCACCAGAGCGCGCCTTATGACGTTTTTCCATCCGAAATCAACGATACCGATGTAATCGACATCACCCGCACCTGGAGATTCACCGGGCGCAAGCTCCAGGCGATGATCGACAGGCGATAAAGACAGGCGATAAACTATCCCGTCACAACCCGTACAAGCCTTTTCACGCACGCCGACACCGCACCGCGCCATGGATCGTTATGCCGTCATCGGTCACCCGGTCGAACATAGCAAGTCGCCGCTCATCCACACCGCCTTTGCCCGCCAGACGCGGCAGGAAGTGGACTACCAGGCGCTCCTCGCCCCGCTCGACGGTTTCGCCGCCACGATAAAGAAATTCCGCGACGCCGGCGGGCGCGGAGTCAATGTCACCGTGCCGTTCAAGCTCGAAGCCCACGCGCTCGCCACGCGCCTCACCGCGCGGGCCGAAGCGGCGGGGGCGGTGAATACGCTCACGTTCAACGGCGACATCGTTGTCGGCGACAACACCGACGGCGTTGGGCTGGTGCGCGATCTCATCGTCAATCTCGCCTGCCCGCTCGCGGGCCGCCGCGTGCTGCTGCTGGGCGCGGGAGGCGCGGCGCGCGGCGCGATCCTGCCGCTGTTGCAGACCAAGCCGGCGGTGCTGACCCTCGCCAACCGCACCGTGTCGCGGGCGCACGAACTGCGCGCGGCGTTCAACCATCATGCGGATCGCGTCACCTTCACCGCTGGCGGATTCGACGATCTGGAAGGATGGGAATTCGATGTGGTCATCAACGCCACCGCCGCGAGCTTGGCCAACGAAGCGCCGCCGCTGCCCAGGAGCATCTACGCCCCGCGCGCCTTCGCCTACGACATGATGTACGCCGCTGGCGACACGCCCTTCCTCGCCGCGGCGCGCGCGGCGGGCGTCGGCAGACTCGCCGACGGACTGGGCATGCTGGTCGAACAGGCGGCGGAGAGTTTCGCCCTCTGGCGCGGCGTGCGCCCGCACAGCGCCCCGATACTCGCCGGGCTGCGCCGCAGGCTGGCGCCTTCCCAGTAGTGATACGGGGCTGCAAATAAAGCGGGGACAAGGCGTGAAGCCGCGGACAGCACGGAAACACGGCAAGGCCGGGCAGCGCGATGATTGCCCCGGATAGCGAAACCGCATGAAGCGCCGTTTCCTGCGCTGGCTGTGGCGTGGCCTGCTGTTGACGCTGGCGCTCACGCTCGGCGTGCAACTCTGGTTTTTCGCCCACATCGCGTGGTGGCGTAGCGCCAATCCCGAAGAGACCCGCTTCATGCGGCTGGCCCTGGCCGAACTGCGGGAAAAAAATCCGCGGGCGCGCCTCACCCATGTGTGGGTGCCATACGAGCGGATTTCCATCCACCTCAAGCGCGCCGTGATCGCGGCCGAAGACAGCCACTTCCTCGAACACGACGGTTTCGACTGGACGGGCATCCAGCGCGCGCTGGAAAAGAACCTCGCCCGTGGACGCGCGCGCGCGGGCGGCTCGACAATCACGCAGCAACTGGCGAAGAACCTCTTCCTGTCGCCCGCGCGCAGTTACCTGCGCAAAGGCGAAGAAGCGCTCATCGCCATGATGATCGAGCGGCTGTGGAGCAAGCGGCGCATTTTGGAGGTTTACCTCAACGTCATCGAATGGGGCGAAGGCGTATTCGGCGCGGAAGCGGCGGCCCGCCACTACTTCGGCCTTTCCGCCGACCGCCTCGGCCCGGCGGAAGGCGCCCGGCTGGCCGTCATACTGCCCAGCCCGCGCCGCTACGGACGGCATTTCGGCCCGGCGCAAAAAGCGCGCGCCGCGCGCATCCTTGTTTACATGCGCGGCGCGCAAGTCCCCTGATCAATGACGAGGATGGCGTCATGGCGAAGCGCGCGGCG
>JAIRLA010000224.1 GCA_031259795.1 Azoarcus sp. | reverse complement strand
GTGGAGAAGTCGGCGTCCCGCAACCACGGCCCCGGCGCGAAGCGGGCGAGGAGATCACGGATCGCCACGGCATGGGAGAAGAGACGCCGGTAACGGGCGTCATGCGACATGGTCATGACGTGGATTATAGTGGCGTCATGGTGGGTGTGCAATGGCGGGTTCTTGCGATGGACCTTTCCTCCCCCGCTTGCGGGGGAGGGTGCCCCGTCAGGGGCGGGAGAGGGTTTTGTTCTGAACGGAGCGTAGCGACGCTGGATAGGAAGGGGGAGGGAGTGGACGGGACGCTTGTCCACGCCCCACCGCAAAGAAATCAGCGTCGCTGCGCTCCGCATGGAAGGAAGCCCTCTCCCGGCCTTCGGCCACCCTCCCCCGCAAGCGGGGGAGGGAAGTGTCCATCGGAAGAACTCGCCATTGCGAACCGCCCCCACCTCGTCATTGCGAGGAGCGAAGCGACGTGGCAATCCATGCGACGGTTCAAGGCGGGCCTATTGGAATAGATTCTTAAAGTTCGCCGCCTGGAAGTCGCGGTTGGCAATATGCGTGGCTGCCAAAACACTGACAGGCACGGGCTTCGCGCCGATCTCACCCGGCGGGGAACGCCCTCGAGCCACGGTCGATCCACGGCGGGCGGCGTTCGGGTTGCAGGCGCGGGATCAATTATGAATTCCGGGATGAGTCCCGGGTGGAATAAGCTCTCAGTCCGTCCAGCGGCAAACCGAGATGCAGGCGTTTCTCCAGCAGTTCCAACAGCGGCATCACGGCGGCGGCGACGTCCGGCAGGCGCTCCAGGACTTCCTCGTCCGCGCCGATCCGCAATTGGAGCAGGGCGCGGTCGATGCTGATTGCCTGGCTCACATAATGTTCGACTGTCTGGCGGTCGATCTCGCCCTCGCTGCCGACAATACGGTTGCCTCCCGCGAGGATGCCTTGGCGCACGCGCGTCGAGGCGGTCTCGATGAGGTCGTCGACGCTCTGCGCGCCATCCGTATCCGATCCGGAGATACCGATGGTCACGGTGATGCGGATGCGCTCGGCGCGGTAGGTCATCACCAGTTTTTCCATCGCCTGTTGCAGACGCAGGGCAAAGGCGCAACAGCCCGGCAGCGCCGTGCTCGGCGACAGTACGGCGAAACGCGCCCCCGACAATTGAGTGACCGTGTCCTCCCGCCGCGCCTGGCCGGAGAGCATCTTGGAGAGTTTGCGGGTAATCAGGTCGGCGACATAGCTGCCATGCCACTCGACAAGCTGCTCGTAATGGTCGATTTCGACCACCATGACCGAAACGGCGACATGATGCCGCCGCGCCTGCGAGATTTGTTGCTCCGCGGCGTGGCTGAGATACGCTGGCGTCGTCAACCCGGAAACCGGATCGACCGGGCTTTGCGTGGCCAGGGCGCTGCGGCTCCGTTCGAGATCCTGGCGGGTATTGCTCAGGGTCAGCAAGGATTCGAGACGCGCCGTCATTTCGGCACAGCCCGCGCCCTTGGAGACGAAATCGCTGGCGCCGAGACTCAGCGCGCGCTCGCGGGCTTCGTCATCCTCATCGCCGGAGATGATGACCACCGGCATTTCCTGGATACGTTGCACCTTGGAGCCGCGCATGCGTTCGAGCAGGCCAAAACCGTCGAGGCGCGGCATGCCCAGATCGGTGAGCACGACCTGGATTTCGGGGTCGACCAGCAGGGCCTCCCAACCCGCTTCGCCGTCGGCTTCTTCCCGGATCGAAAAACGGTGGCGGATCTGCTTGCTCAGACTGGCGCGCACCATCCGTGAATCATCGACGATCAGAATCTTCGGCAATGTGCTCCCAGTTCCTTCTTCAGTCATAGCGCGATCTCATGCCTTTGTCGAATTCGCATCCGGATCACCCCCGGATGCGCACCACGGTGCGTCCCCTTGCCTTGCCTTCGATGAAGGCGGCGAACGCGCCCGGCAATGCATCGAAGGCGATCACCCGGATGAATTCGCCCAGATGGCGCGGCTTGAGATCGCCCGCCAGCCGCGCCCACACCCGCCGGCGCAAGGCGATGTCCGCATAACCCGAATCGATTCCCAGAAGGCTCACGCCACGCAAGATGAATGGAAACACCGTGGTCGAAATCTTGAAATCGGCGGCGTTGCCGATACTGGCCACGACTCCAGCCTGCCGCATTGCCGCCAATACCCAGTGCAAGATCGCGCCGCCGACATTGTCGACCGCGCCGGCCCAGCGCGCGGCCTCCAACGGGCGAGACTTGCCAAAGTCGATCTCGCCCCGCAAGAGTATTTCACCGGCACCGATACGCGTGAGGAAATCTTTCTCTTCCGCCTTGCCGGTCAGCGCCGTTATTTTGTAGCCGAGCCGGGCCAGCATGTCGATCGCCAGCCCGCCGACGCCGCCGCTCGCCCCGGTGACCAGCACCGGCCCCTTGTCCGGCGCGAGGCCGTTATCCTCCATGCGCACGATGCCGAGCGCCGCAGTCAGCCCCGCCGTGCCCAGCGCCATCGCCTCCATCAGATCGAGCCCGTCCGGCAACGGAACCACCCAATCCGCCGGCACCCTGGCGTATTCGGCATAGCCGCCATGATGGGCGACGCCGATATCGTAGCTGGTGGCGATCACCGCGTCGCCCGCCCTGAAACGGGGATCGGCGCTCTCGACCACTTCCCCGGACATGTCGATGCCGCCCACGCAGGGAAAGCGGCGAATGATCTTGCCCGCCCCGGTCGCGGCGAGCGCATCCTTGTAGTTGATGCTCGAAAAATGCACTTGGATCAACACCTCGCCCGCGTCGAGCTGCGCCGGCGACAAGCGCGTCAGCGTCGAGCGCGTTTCGCGCGCCTCATCCTGGCCGATCAGCAGCGCCCTGAAAGAATCGCTTTTTCCTGTCATGTCTCCTCCCTTTTTATCATTGCGCGCGCGGTTTCGCGGCCTGTGCACGGCACGAGGCGCATGTCCATACAGGCGCATGTCCAATAACACCATCACCGTCCGTTGTGCATCCCGAAAGGCGCGGAAACGGCGGCTTCATGGACAATCTTGCTTCCATCCGCCCGATTTTATTTCAATTTATCCGCAAGCCCGCCGATAATTCAGGCCATACCAAGCGCAACCGTATCCGGAGTTCCATCATGGCAATGCTCACGCATGCCCTGCCTTCGGTCGAGGCTTATGCCGATTTCTTCACGCGGCGGCCCTTGCCCGTCCTGCGCCGCACGACCGGCGAATTCGCGCGCATGCGCGCGAATATCGACAACGTCACCCGCAAGGATATCTCCGCGACCGTGCTCGGTGATCCGCTGATGACCATGCGCTTGCTGTCGCACATCGAAACTCACCGCCGGGCCAAGCAAAACCACGACATCGTCACCATCGCCAGCGCCCTGATGATGATGGGCGTCGAGCCGTTCTTCGCCGCTTTCGCCAGCCTGCCCACCGCCGAAGACGCGCTCGCCAGCCACCCCCAGGCCCTGCTCGGTCTGCTCAAGGTCATCGGACGGGCCTGCAAGGCGGCGCGCTATGCCCGCGACTGGGCGGTCGTCCAGCACGATCTCGATGTCAACGAAATCACCATCGCCGCCCTGCTGTACGAAGCGGCCGAAATGGTGTGCTGGCTCAACGCGCCCGAGCTTACCCTGCGCGTCTACGAGATGCAGCGCGCCGACCGCGCCCTGCGCAGCGCCACGGCACAGCGCGAGGTATTCGGCGTCACGGCCAACGACATCCAGCTTGCCCTGATCCACGCCTGGCGGCTGCCCGAACTGCTGATCAAGATGCTCGAAGAATCGCAGGCCAACAACTCCCGCGTACGCACGATCACGCTCGCGGCCAATTTCGCCCGCCACGTCTCGCTTGGCTGGAACAACGCCGCCCTGCCCGACGACATCGCCTGCCTGTGCGCCCTGCTGCGCATCCCGCCCGAAGCCGTGTTGCACCGCATCGGCGCCCCGGAAGAAATCTGGCCGCGACTGCTGCCGGCGGCCTACGCCGGCGCCTTTCCCGCGCCGCCGGGATAATGGCCGGGAGGCCTGACAGGGCGCTCAGGTTCGCCCCTTCCTGACCCGCAAACGATACAAACTCTTTCTTCAGTGCCATCACATCCCTCGCTTTCCAGACCATTTTCCCTTCCCCCATAGAGACATGGCGAAAGGATAACAATTAGGGATGACGTGATCGTACTCTTGGAGACGATGTTCCCGGACGGTACGCTCCGCAAGCGGGGGAGGGGAGTTCATCGGAAGAATGCGCTCCTCGCAATGACGAGGTGGGGGAGGCTTTCGCAATGACGAGGCGGGGCGGTTTTTGCAATGGCGCATTCTTCCGATGGACGCTTCCCTCCCCCGCTTGGCGGGCGAGAGGGTGGCCGAAGGCCGGGAGAGGGTT
>JAIRLA010000095.1 GCA_031259795.1 Azoarcus sp. | reverse complement strand
AATCGAACCCTCGTATACAGCTTGGGAAGCCGCTGTTCCGCCATTGAGAATCCATTCCAATAGGCCCGCCCTGAACCGCCGCATGGATTGCCGCGTCGCTGCGCGCCTCCCGCCTCGTCATTGCGAAAGCCCCCCACCTCGTCATTGCGAGGAGCGCAGCGACGTGGCAATCCAGTTCGTTCCATCCGGCGCGCAGCGCCGCTGATTTTTCTGATCCCCGATCCCCGATCCCTGATGCCGCAAGCTGTTTATACTCACCCCCGCGCCATCCGGCGTCCCCATCACAGAGGAGAAAACCCCCATGAGCACTTTCCAGCAACTCGTCGCCGCGCGCTATGGCGATGCCTCCCTGCCCGCGCCCTCGGCCTGGTCGCAAGTGATCGAATCCTTGCTCGGGCACCGCTCGGTGCGCGCTTACCTGCCCGATCCGGTCAGCGACGATCAGCTTGCCGCCATTGTCGCCGCCGCGCAGTCGGCATCAAGCTCATCCAATTTGCAGGCGTGGAGCGTGGTCGCGGTGCGCGATGCCGCGCGCCGCGCGAAACTGGCCGAATTGTCCGGCGGACAAGCGCACGTCGCCGAAGCGCCGCTGCAACTGGTGTGGCTGGCCGACCTCGCCCGCCTCGAACGTCTGACCCAGATCACGCAACGGCCCGGCGAGGCTCTCGATTATTTCGAGATGTTCCTCGTCGCCGCCATCGACGCGGCGCTCGCCGCGCAAAACGCGGCGGCGGCGGCGGAGTCGCTCGGCCTGGGCGCCGTATATATCGGCGCCCTGCGCAATCAGCCCGAAGCAGTCGCCGAATTGCTCGGATTGCCGCCCAAGACCGCCGCCGTGTTCGGCCTGTGCGTAGGCAAACCCGATCCCGCCCGGCCCGCCAGCATCAAACCGCGTCCGCCGCAAGCGGTGGTGCTGCACCACGAGCGCTATTCGCTCGACGCCCAGGAGCAAGGCATCGAAGCCTATAACGCCGCCATGGCCCGTTTCTACGAGCAGCAGAAAATGAATGTACACGGCACATGGGCCGTGCACTCATCCAAGCGAGTCGCCAATGCCGGCGCCTTGTCGGGGCGCGACCGGCTGGTGGAGGCCCTGCGCGGGCGCGGCTTTGCGTTGTCATGACGACGTAGTTGCCGCCGCGCCAATCCTTCCATCAAACCGCGAAAAACGCGCGTCCCGCGTAAACGGAACGCGCGCAACGGGAGTCAATACCGGCGCTTCGTTTCGATGACGCCAGTTTTTTTCACCCGGCGATCGCCCACGGCGCGCGCCAGCGCCAGTACAGACTCATCCTCGGTCAGGAGAGGAGGGGCTTTCTTGGCGCCAGATTTCTTTTTCGCGCCTTTTGTTTTTTTGCCTTTCTCCGCCCGGGCTTTCTCCTGGGCCTTGTGGTCTTCCGCGTACAGCTTCCTGTAAGCGTCGATCTGCTCGCTGGTCACGCCAAGCAGGGGGGATGACACGAGTTTGTCACGATTTTGCGTATGCACGGCTTTCTCCTTGAAGTTAAGAATGCAGGGCGAAAACACTCCTTTCCCGTCAGGAAAAGAATCGCTCCGCATCACTCGAAACCGTCAATACGCTTTCATCTGAAATTTCCCCGCATCAAAAATAGTGAAGCAAGCAATGGTAGTGGTTGTTTCGTTCCAGATGAACATCGGCAAGCTTGCCGTTTTCCCTTTTCGGCTTTTTCGGTATACGCCTTGGTACGGCCCGGCGCGCAGCGTCTCCGGGGGGGGCGGGAAAGATCATGGAGACGCCATCGCTACGCAAGCTTGCCATTTCCCCGGATGCGCCGTCATGCGTTGTAATACGCTCCCGTTCATCATCCAACGGCATCACATGACCACATGCTCCGTCCCCCGCCACCCCGCCGCACTGGAATGGATGCGGGAAACGCGGCTCCATCTTGACTGGGTTTGCGCACGCGGGCGCTCTACCGGCGCCTGCCACTGCAACCGGTCGACAACGACAAGCGCTTACCTCCGGTTCCCGGCCCCTGTTGAACGGCGCCGATATGATTTCCAAGTGTTGAACCCATGCTTTTCAGAATTATATATACTCTACCCCCTGTCATCCTACAATCCAGAGCCGTGACCATGATGACCCAAACATTTACTCTCAGCTTCACCAGCCCCGCCTTCCTCGGCGATGCCGGACAAAACGGCGCTTGGCGCGCGCCGCCGATCAAGGCGCTGCTCAGGCAGTGGTGGCGAGTGGCGTATGCCGCGCAACGGGATTTCGGGGTGGATGTTTCCGCCATGCGGCATGAAGAAGCCCGGCTTTTCGGTCATGCTTGGCTGGAAGATGACCGTGACGAAAAAGGCGACAAGGCGGTTGCCGCGCGGCGCAGCAAAGTGCGTTTACGGTTGGATGAAGATGGACGGCGGCCAAGCATGACGCCACCACGCATCGAGCAACTAAACAGTATTTCAAAGCAATATCTTGGCTACGGGCGAAACTTCAAGGCAAATGCAGTCATTCAGGCTGGCGGCTCCACGATCTTGCGGCTGGCCTTTCCAGATGAACATATATCATCATTGAATGAAACATTATGGCTGATGGATCGTTTCGGCACGCTGGGCGGGCGCGGGCGCAATGGATGGGGGAGCTTTTCGCTGACGCCGGAAAACGGCACGCCGCCACTGACCGGAACACTTCCCTTACGAAACTTGGAAAAATGTCTCAGCGATGGCTGG
>JAIRLA010000091.1 GCA_031259795.1 Azoarcus sp. | reverse complement strand
GGTTCAGTGCGGGATGTGCTGGATCAACAGGGTAATGTGACCGCCAGTTACGACTACGATCCGTATGGGAAGCTGACCAACAGCCCGGCGAAATTGCCGGAGTTTGGCTACGCGGGGATGCAGTATCATGCGGCGAGCGGGTTGTATCTGACGAAGTATCGGGTTTATGAGCCGCAAAGTGGGCGGTGGCTTTCCAGAGATCCGATTGAGGAGGAGGGCGGGATCAATCTTTATGGGTATGTGGGGGGAGATCCGTTGAATTACATTGATCCTCTTGGATTGGAGAGTTTATGTCAGGCACTGAATTGGATTTTAAACAATGACCCACGGTTTCTAAATGGTTCATGGTTTGATCCGCTCAAAGTTTCTACTGAACCTATACCTCCGGGAGGTCATGGTGCAACATTTGCAAATTTCACGCACAGCGACGGGAAGGATTATGATATCCAGTATGTGCAGATAGGGTGGTCGAGTACGCACACATATAACCGACTTGCGGCCCATTCGCTATTTTTTACGTGGATGATGGTGAACGCTTTGGCGGGACATAAAGAGTACTTTGCCCAAGATAATATATTCCCGAATGCACGAGGCTATCAAATGGGCATAGATGGTGCAAAGAAGTATGATTCATTCGGGGATTATATGAAGGAGATTTGTCCAGACGATTGTGTAGGTAATTAGTGAGCGTTTATACCGCTGTTTTGCTAGATGGGGAGGCTAAGGGGAATTCATGCTCCTCAGTCCTTCCCATAAGTGGCCTGTTGAAATCTGCCTTGTCCGCAGGATGATAACGCGCTGAGTCCAAGTTTATTTCAAGCCAGTTATGGGGAGTTATTTATGAGAATATCGATACAAATTATGATCCTTTTTGGATCTGTTTCTCTATTCTTGCTCTCAGATAATGAGGCATTGAAGGTACTGTCGGCTTTGAGTGTATTATCTATAGGGTGTTTCTCATGCTTAGGTGTTTTTAGATTTAGCAGAAGGGGGATTTCTGGCTTATTATTTTTGATAAGTGCTGTTTTTATCGTTTATGTGCTAGTTGTGCGCAATGTAGTGACCAACGATGTTGATAAATATGCTGAATATTTTGCAGATAATTATCAATGTGCGCCTACGGGAAATGATTTATTCAATAGCAATGATGGTTGGGTTTATTTGTCCAATAGTGTATTAGTTAGAAAAATAAACCGACTCGGGTATAGTAGAGATGTTGTCTATCATAGTGGTGCTGGTATATTAAAGTATGGGTTTTTGTATGATAGTGATAGAGTTATCAAATTGAAATCATGTCATTCCGTACAATCCGCAGGCAAGAAATAAATCAGCGTTGCGTCGCTTCGCTCCGCATAGAACGAAACCCTCTCCCGGCCTTCGGCCACCCTCCCCCGCAAGCGGGGGAGGGAAGGTTCATCGCAAGAACTCGCCATTGCGAAAGGCGCTTGCCGTCCCCTCCCCCGCAAGCAGGGGAGGGAAGGTTCATCGTATGAAGGGAGTCCATCGGGAGAAAGCCTCCCCCGCCTCGTCATTGCGAGGAGCGCAGCGACGCGGCAATCCAGTTCGTACCAAACGGCGCGAGAGCGCCGCTGTTCTTATCGCCAGCTATTGCGGAGTGTGTAGATAGCTATGCCCCGATAGGCCGGAGCGGATCGGCTATACTGCCGCCGCCATGGGCTCCCGACACGCTTCTCCTTCTGTTGTTTCCGCTCCTTACGGCACGCCCCAGAACCCTTGGCGGCGGCCGGATGGGAGCGTGATTTCCTGTGTCGAGAAGCTGAAAGTGATGCAGGAGAACATGGATGAACTGTTGCAATGCGCCCAGGAGGCGCTCGAAGACGCGGTGTTGATGGGGTGCGACGAGGCGCAGGTCAAGGCCGCTTTCGTGGCGGCGATCGCGGCCTTGTCTTCCGGCTATGCGCCCGCCGAAGGGGCGGAGACGCCCGCGCCGGAATAGCGGGCGTGATACGAAGTCATTGCGGCGCGAGGTCGATGGCGACGATTTCCGCCCGTCCGGTCGTGCGCGCCCGCGGCCCCCATGTCCCCGCGCCGGAGCTGACCCAGTAGTGCGTGGCGCCGCGCGCGGAGTAGCCGTGGGCGTTTTCGTATATGGCCGCGGCGAGCAGGTTGAAGGGGAAGATCTGGCCATTGTGGGTGTGCCCGGAGAGTTGCAGGTATATGCCCGCCGCTTCGGCTTCCCCGAGCTGGAAGGGCTGGTGGTCGAGCAGGATGCGGATGCGTTCGCCGCCGGGGATGTCGGCCATGATCGCGGCGAGGCTTTTCCGCTCGCGTTTCTGGAAGCGCGCGACGGAACGGTCGTCGCGCCCGATGAGCAGGATTTTTTCGCCGGGGGCGCTTTCTATTTCCGCCCATTCGTCGACGAGTATGCGGATGCCGATCCGCCGCAATAGCGCCTTGTTCATTTCCAGGCGGCCATCGATGTGCTCATGGTTGCCGAGTACGCCCCAGATGCCGAGCCGGGGTTTGAGGCGTTGCAGGATGGCGGCGGTCGCTTCGGCGTCGGCGGGGTCGTAGTCGTATTCGAGGATGTCGCCCGCGAAGAGGACGATGTCGGGGGCGAGCGGCGCGATGACGTCGACGACCCGGGCGAAGAATTCGGGGGAGGCGAGGCGTCCGAGGTGCGTGTCCGAAAGGAGGACGATGCGCAGCGGCGTCATGCCGGCGGGCGCGGCCAATTCGACTGTGCGCGCCACGGGATACTGGGTGTTGATCCAGCCGGCGATGGATACGAGCGCGGCCACGGCGGCGATGCCCGCGCAACTCCGGTGACGCCAGCGCGCCCGTTGTTCCGGAGGGATGGGCAGCCAGCCGAAACGGCGGTTGCAGAGGCGGAATATTTCGAGCAGCAGCCAGGCGAGCAGGGCGTGCAGGACGAGGGAGAACCAGAAGGTGCCGATGAAGGTGAGCGCGGTGAGCGCGGGGCCGTTGCCCGTCATGCCGCGCGAGACGACGAAAGCCAGCGAGAATGCAATGGCGAGCAGGCAGGCGCCGACGCGCACGGGCCAGGCGACGCTGGGGTCGCGCAGGGCGAAATAAAGCCGCGCGATCAACAGGGTATTGACAAGGGTATACAGTGATACGAACACGATATAGAAGCTCATCGCGGAAGGCTCCGGATAAATGATTTCATCGGCGGGGCTGGGGGGGAAAGGCGGCGGGCGGATCGTGCGACGCCCCGCCCGCCCGGGCGAACCCGGCGGATAGTACCTTACGATCCGTGTCAGGGTTCAGAATAGCGAGTTTCGTGTTCGCGGGTGCGCTGTCGATGCTTTCCTCTTCTTTCCAGCTTGTCCGCATCCTTGTCAGGAACGCCTGGCCGGTGCTGATCGCGCAGATGGTGTCCATCGGCATGATGGTCGCCGATACGCTGATCGTGGGGCGCTATTCCACGCAGCATCTGGCGGCGGTCGCGGTCGGCTCCGGCTTGTATATCGCACTGGCCATGGGACTTGGCGGGACGCTCAACGCGCTCGCGCCCATCGTCGGCCAGCATTACGGGGCGGGAGAGCATGCGCGGATCGGCCAGGATATGCGGCAAGGGTTGTGGCTCGCGGTGTTCCTCGCCGCCGGGGGAATGGCGCTGCTGGCGTTTCCGGGCTGGTTGCTCGCGCCCGCGCGGCTCGAAGCGGAGGTCGAGGCGATCGCCGCCGATTATCTGCGCACGCTCGCCCTGTCGCTTCCCGCCATGCTCGGCTACCGCGCCTTCCATGCCGCCGCCAATGCGCTGGGGCAGCCGCGCCCGCTCATGGTCATCGCGTTTTTCGAGACGCTTTGCCACGCTTTGCTGGCCAGCGTCCTGGTCAGCGGCCGCATGGGTTTGCCCGCGCTGGGGGCGGCGGGGGCGGCGCTTTCGCAGGTCGTGGTCAGCTGGATCAGCCTGGCGTTGTGTTTCTGGCTGTTGCTGAAGAGTCCGCGCTTCGCGCCATTTCACATTTTTGCGCGCTGGGAGCGCCCGCGCGCCGCGGCGCAAAAGGAATTGCTGCGCCTCGGGCTGCCCATCGGCTTTTCTTATCTGGTGGAGATCAGCGCGTTTACCCTGATGGCGATCTTCATTGCCCGCATCGGCACGGAAACGGTGAGCGGGCATCGCATCGCCGCCAATCTTTCCGCTTTTGTCTATATGTTGCCGCTGTCGCTGGCCATCGCCACCGCCGCACAGACGGCGCAGGCGGTCGGGGCGCGCAACGAGGCGCTGGCGCGCGATTTCGCTTTCGCGGGGTTGAAGCTGGCGTGCGTCTGTTCCATCGTCATGGCCTCCGCGCTGCTGTGGCTGCGCGCCGCCATCGCCGGACTGGCGACCGAAGATGCCGCCGTAGCGGGAGTGGCCATGAGCCTGGTGTTCTATATCGCGCTCTACCAGTTTTTCGACGCGGTGCAGACGGTGGCCTGTTTCGCGTTGCGCGCTTACAAGATCAGCTTCCTGCCCCTGCTCATCCACCTGGCCTGCTTTTGGGGGCTGGGACTGGGGCTGGGTTATTGGCTCGCTTTCCTCGCGCCGACGCCGCAGGGCGCGGCGGGTTTCTGGCAGGCCGCCGTCATTTCCACCGTCACCGCCGCCATTCTTTTCGGCGCGCTGTTGCTGCGGGTGACGAGGCGGCGGGTGCGGGCAGGGACGGAATCGGCATAGAATCCCGCTCTGTTCTTTTTCCACGCGCTTTCCGAAAAGGCCATGATGACCAAAGCGACCAGGACGTCCGGAACGACATTCCGCCAGATCCGCATTCTCATCCTGTTGCTGGTCTTGCTCGCCGCGGGCGTTTATACGCGATGGGAGGACGCGCGGGTAACGTCGTGGGAGCGCACGGTCGATGTCGGCATTTTCCCTGTCGCTGTGGGCGACGACGCCGCCACGGCGCGTTTCGTCGACAACTTGCGCGCGGCGGATTTCGCCGAGATCGAACAATGGTTGCAGGACGAACTGAAGCGCTACGGGATCGACCGGCGGACGCCCATCAAGATATGGCTCGGGCCGCGCGTGCGGGAAATGCCGCCCGCCCTGCCGAAACCTGCGGAATCGGGGAGGCCGGGCGTGCTCGCCTCCGTCGCCTGGAGCCTGAAATTGCGCTGGTGGGCGTCCCGGCACGACGATTTCGACGACGATGCCGAAATCAGCCCGCAGGTGCGATTGTTCGTGCTCTACCATCCGTCCGCGCCCGGCCTCGTCCTGCCGCACTCCGTCGGCCTCAACAAGGGCAAGCTCGGCGTCGTCCATGTATTCGCCAGCGGGAATCAGGCGCGGCAAAACGCGGTCATCATCACGCACGAGCTTTTGCACACCTTCAACGCCACGGACAAATACGACCCCATCACGCTGCAACCCCTGTATCCCGCCGGCTATGCCGAACCAGACCGAAAGCCCTTGCTGCCACAGCGCGCCGCCGAAATCATGGGCGGGCGCGTTCCGCTCGCCCCGGAGCGTTCCAGAATCCCCGAAAGTCTCGCGGAAACCCGCCTCGGGCCATGGACAGCCGTGGAGATCGGGCTTCACAAGACCATCCGGAAATAGCGCGGCATCCGGGTTTGCGGCAATCGTCCGTCTACACGCCAGCCGTTATCATCCACCTTCCTTGTTCCCCGAGTCTTTGTTCCCCGAGTCTTTGTTCCCCGAGGCCGCTCAATCATGATCTTCGATATCGACAACGAAACGCTTCCCCGCGAGAAGCTCAAAGTCCTGCAACTCTCCCGCCTCCAGGCGATGGTGGCGCGCTGCTACGAAACCGTGAAGTTCTACCGCGAAGCGATGGACGAACT
>JAIRLA010000005.1 GCA_031259795.1 Azoarcus sp. | reverse complement strand
GTCGCTCACTGTTTCGCCAAGATAAGCAAGCTGTTCTTGATCGAAAAACGTCTTAAAACAAGAAATTTACAATTATATAATGCCGCAATGCAGCAATGTTAGGTTAGTGCATATGGGGGCGCGCCGACGCGGGGTTCAGCCTCGGTGGGCTATTGGCGGGCGACTACCTCCTGCCCCTGACGCTCAGCGAAGACTTTCCCCTCGGCGGCCTGCTCTCCGACGGCTCTTGATCGGGTAGCAGGATCGCATTGCCGCGATCCCGCCCCCTGAGTAAAAAAGGGGAGGAAGGAACGGGACACGCCTATGCGCGTGTCTGGGTGGCCGGGTTGATGGAAGCGTCGTCGCCATTGTGGGCGATCAGGCTGCCTCATCCGCCCACACGAAGTTCAGCCAGTCGAGCCAGGAGTTGTCCAGAGACGGAAGATGTCTGCGTCTTCATCGAGGGTGAAGGGGGTGGTGACGATGTCGTTGTGGTTGCCGGTGAAGTGGAAAGCGGCGGGCGCGGTCAGGAAAAGCGCGGCGGCGGCAAGCGAAGCGAGTGGTTTCATGGGCGATGATCCTCTTTGCTTTCTACACAAGGCGGGGCGTCCGCACTTGCCTCCGGCTTCGAGTAGAATCCGGGCTTGGCCTATTGCACCAAGGGGCGCTCGACCCCTGAACCGGAGACAGCACATATGAGCAAGGAATTCGACATTCTCGTCATCGGCGGCGGCCCCGGCGGCTATGTCGCCGCCATTCGCGCCGCACAGCTTGGTTTCAAGGTCGCCTGCTGTGAGTCCAATCCCTACGCCGACCCCAAGGGCGAACCCCGCCTGGGCGGCACTTGCCTCAATGTCGGCTGCATCCCCTCCAAGGCGCTGCTGCACACCTCGCACCTCTTCGAGGAAGCCGCCCACGCCTTCGCGGGGCAGGGCATCGACGTCGGCGCGCCGAAAATCGACGTGGCGAAAATGCTCGCGCGCAAGAACGGCATCGTCGACCAACTCACCGGCGGCATCAAAGCCCTTTTCAAGAAGAACAAAGTCGCCTTCCTGCCAGGGCATGGCGCTTTCATCGCCAGGACGGCCAAGGGCTGGCAACTCAGCGTCGGCAACGAAAAAGTGGAAGCCGGGCAAGTCATCGTCGCCACCGGCTCCAAGGCGCGCCACCTGCCCAATGTCCACATCGACAACAAACTCGTCTGCGACAACGTCGGCGCGCTCGACATCGACGCCGTTCCCAAGAGACTGGCGATCATCGGCGCGGGCGTCATTGGCCTGGAAATGGGTTCCGTCTGGCGCCGCCTCGGCGCGGAAGTCACCATCCTCGAAGCCGCGCCCGCCTTCCTGCCCGCGGCGGACGCCGATGTCGCCAAGGAAGCCCTCAAGATTTTCACCAGACAGGGCCTCGCCATCCATACCGGCGTCAAGATCGGCGACATCAGGGCGGGCAAGAAAAGCGTCGCCATCGCCTACGCCGATAAAAACGGCCAATCCGCCCAGATCGAAGCCGACCGCCTCATCGTCTCCGTGGGCCGCATTCCCAACACCGAGGGCCTCAACGCCGGGGCCGTCGGCCTCAAGCTCACCGGGCACGGCCAGATCGACGTCGACGAGCACTGCAAGACCAATCTTCCCGGCGTCTGGGCCATCGGCGACGTGGTGCGCGGCCCCATGCTGGCGCACAAGGCGATGGAAGAGGCGGTGATGGCGGCGGAGATCATCGCCGGGCAGGCGGGCCACGCCAACCTCGACGCCATTCCCGGCGTCATCTACACCACGCCGGAAATCGCCTGGGTCGGCAAGACCGAGCAACAATTGAAGGAAGCGGGCGTCGACTACAAGGCGGGCAAGGTTCCCTTCCTCGCCAATGGCCGCGCGCTCGGGATCGGCGCGCCGGAAGGCTTCGTCAAGATGCTGGCCGATGCCCGCAGCGACCGCGTCCTGGGCGTCCACATCATCGGCGCGGGGGCGTCCGACCTCATCGCCGAGGCGACCGTGGCGCTGGAATTCGCCGCCGCCTCGGAAGACCTGGCCCGCATCTGCCACGCGCATCCAACCCTCGCGGAAGCCGTGCACGAGGCGGCATTGGCCTGCGACAAACGGGCGCTGCATTTCTGACGGCAAGAGCGGCGCTCACGCGCCGCATGGAACGGACTGGATTGCCACGTCGATGCGCTCCTCGCAATGACGAGGTGGGGGGATAACTCGTAGTGACGAAGGCGGGGGCTCTCGCAATGGCGATTGTCCCCGGCCGATAGCGCGACCGGCCCCGGCGATCCAGGCCTCGCCGGGTTCATGCGCATGAATATGAGGTATGAGATCGGCCTGGGCGGAGAGGATGGGGAGAAAGCGTCCCGCGGGAGCGGGCGGGAAGAACCCCGCCGTGCGGAGGGACGCCCGCATCAGGGGTAGAAGTGGGCAACCTTGAAATGCGCGGGCGCTGTTCCGCTGACTTCCAGATCAATATGCGTGGTCACTTCGCCGCGCGGAGCGAAGCCGACGCTCGTGTACTGCTCGGGCGGCACCCATTCGGCGGGGGTGAAGACCCGGCGGGCGATCTCGCGCTTGGCGCGGTCCAGCAGGGTCAGTTCGAGATGCGGCCAGTCCTGCGCGAAGCGGGCCTCGTTCCTGACCTTGGCGTAGAACGAGTACTGGCCGGGGCGTCCGGACTGCGCGGGGACGAAATCGTCATCGGGGATGCGGATCAATGATGCATCCCGCGGCAGCGGCATTTCGCAGCCGAAGCTGCCGCAGGCCGAAACGAAAAACGGGCGCGTGTCGGGGAAGGCGCGGGAGATGCCCTGGCGGAAGAGGAACGTAGTCTGCACGATCAGCGCCACGCTCAACATGGAGATCGACGACACCCAGATGGCGCGCGCGCGCGCGCTCATCGGTTTGCCGTAAGCGTCGAAATAGGATGCGGCGGTCTTGTGGGGTTTGGGCGCGGCTTCGGCGGAAGGTTTTTTCGACGCTTCCAGCGCCCTGCTCTCGGCCTCGAATTCGGCCTCGATCCGGTTGATCTTGGTCTCGATTCCGAACTTCGTGAAGATCTCGCTCAGCGTCTCTTCGTTGATGACCTCGGAGGCCGCCTGCACTGCCGAGCCATGTTCGTTCTCCCGGCGCTTGCCGCTCCGGTGCAGGGCTTTCCTCGACGCTCCGCGGCTGAAAAAAGATAGTTTGTTTTCGCCGTACCCGCTCCGCTTGCTCCTGTCGGGTTTTTTCTCCCCCTCCTTCCCTTTTTCCTTTTCCCTCTCCCTTTTCCTTTCCTTTTCCCGTCCGTCATGCCTGGCCCTGGGCCGCGGTTCATCCATGCTGTCGTCGAGCATGGTTTTTTCTTCGCCGCCGGGGACAGGAACCGGCGCGGGGATATTCTTCCTGTTTTGTCTGGCACGCTTGGGCGCAGGCGGCGGCGTTTCATCCACGTCGTCGAGCATGGTTCCTTCACCGCCGGGTTCGACGGCGGGCGCGGCGGGCGCGGCGGGCGCGGGCGCTGGTTCCCTGTTCTGCTCGCCGTGCCTGTCCTTGCGCGGCGGCGGCGGATCGTCCATATCGTCGAGCATGGAGTGCACTTCGTCGCCAGGCTTGAAAACAGGCGGCGGAGCGGGAACAGGCGGCGGGGGCGCGGGCGGCGGCGGAGCGGGCGATGGCGGCGGAGGCGCGGGCGAGGGCGGAGCGGGCGGCGGCGCAGGTTCGACGAGCGCCTCCTCTTCCTCCTCCTCGGTGATATCCAGTTCCGGGAAGTCCAGCGAGGGCGACCAGCGCACGATGCGCGGCATTCTGGATTGCGTGTCGATCGAGGACGAAAAGTCGAGATCACTGAGCTGGCGCTGCGACGATTTCTTGACGACGGGCGCCAGCACCGGACGTTGTCTTGGTTTTGGTCTCGGCAGGATCGACGCATTGCCGCGCGGCGGAAACACGCCGCTCGCTCCGAAACTGTCCGTCATGGAGAAGGGCTGCGTCACGGCGGCATGGAACGCGACGTCGCGCTCGCGTGACGAGGACGCCTGTCCCATCCGGAGAGGAAGAAGATCGACTCCCGCTTCCGGAAAGGCGGCAGAAACAGCGGTTTCCGCGCCGGGCGATACGGTCTGCGATTCCGGATCGGCCAGATAGTCGAGGGCATTGAAAGGATGCAGGCAATTGCCGCAACGCACCCGGCCTTGCCGTGCAAGCAATTGTTCCGCCGTGAGTCGAAAAACGGTCTGGCAACTTGGGCAACGTGTCAGCATCGAAAACGAACCCGGCTCCACGGATAAAAAACGATAAGTAGCAGATTATCGCCTGCTTCGGGCGCCTTGTCTGTACGTTTCTCCGTGCGCAGCGACAACGAATTCCGGAGCACGGCGGATTTCCCTCACGAACGGCGGCCTTGCAGCCGCGCCCAGCCGTCGTCCACCGCGCCGATTTCCAGCGCGATCCAGGGTTTCCAGGCATCGATGACCTGCCCGGCCTGCTGTTCGAGCACGCCGGAGAGCGCCGCCCGCCCTCCGGCGGCGACCCGCGCCGCGATCGCGGGGGCCAGCACGCACAAGGGGTTGGTGAGGATGTTGGCGACGACGAGATCGAATGCCGTCTCCAGCGCGGCGCTGGAGTGTCGCACATGGACGATGCCGCTCACGCCATTGCGCGCGGCGTTGTCGCGCGCCGCTTCCAGCGCGCGCTCATCGATGTCCACGCCCAGGACCGTCGCCGCGCCGAGGCGGGCGGCGGCGATGCCGAGGATGCCCGAGCCGCAGCCGTAATCGAGGAGCGAGAGGCCCGGGCGCACGGTTTCGCACAGCCATTGCAGGCACAGGCGGGTGGTCGGATGCGAACCCGTGCCGAACGCCATGCCGGGATCGAGCGCGATGTTGATCGCCGCCGCATCGGGCGCTTCGTGCCAGGACGGGACGATCCACAGGCGGTCGGTGACGCGGATGGGGGCGAACTGGCTTTGCGTGACCCGCACCCAGTCCTGTTCGGCCACTTCTTCGGTGTCGAACGGCGGCGCGGCGGCGAACCCCGCCCTGGCGGCGGCCTCTTCGAGGATGGCGGCGACGGCGGCCTCCGGCGCGAAAAGGGCGATCACCCGGCTGTGCGCCCAGAGGCTCGCCGGCGCGTGGCCGGGTTCGCCGAACTGCGGCGTCTCGGCGGCGCCGCCGGCGTCGGCGTCTTCGATCGACACCGAGAGCGCCCCCGCCGCCAGCAGCGCCTCCGAGAGCGCTTCGGCGCGCCCGGCATCGGCTCGCAGCGTAACGGAAAGCCACATCGCGCGCGTTCCTCTTTCAGTCGGTCTTGACCTCGTTGAGGTCGGACAGGCGCTCTTCCAGATAATGGATGCTGGCGCCGCCCTCGATGAAATTAGTATCGAGCATGAGCGCCTGGTGGAGCGGAATATTGGTCTTGATCCCGGCGACGGCCATCTCCGAGAGCGCGATGCGCATGCGGCGGATGGCCTGCTCGCGCGTGTCGCCGCAAGTAATCAGCTTGCCGATCATCGAGTCGTAGTGCGACGGCACGGTATAGCCGTTATAGGCGTGGGAGTCGACCCGCACGCCGGGGCCGCCGGGCGTGTGCCAGTTGGTGATCCGCCCCGGCGAAGGAGTGAAATTGAACGGGTCCTCGGCATTGATCCGGCACTCGATGGCGTGGCCGCGCAATTCGATGTCGCGCTGGCGGAAGCGCAGCTTTTCCCCGGCGGCGACGCGGATCTGGGTCTGGACGATGTCGATGCCGGTGATGAGTTCGGTGACAGGATGCTCGACCTGCACCCGCGTGTTCATCTCGATGAAATAGAACTCGCCGTTCTCGTACAGGAACTCGAACGTGCCCGCGCCGCGATAGCCGATCTTGCGGCACGCCCTGGCGCAACGTTCGCCGACGGCGGCGATCAGCTTGCGGTCGATGCCCGGCGCGGGCGCTTCTTCGATCACCTTCTGGTGGCGGCGCTGCATCGAACAATCCCGCTCGCCCAGATAAACGGCGCTGCCGTGCTGGTCGGCCATGATCTGGATTTCGATATGGCGCGGGTTTTCGAGGAATTTCTCCATGTACACCACGGGATTGCCGAAAGCCGCCTGCGCCTCGGCCCGCGTCGTCGACACGGCATTGAGCAGGGCCGCCTCGGTATGCACCACCCGCATGCCCCGCCCGCCGCCGCCGCCCGCCGCCTTGATGATGACCGGATAACCGACGCCGCGGGCGATCCGCACGATTTCCCGGGAGTCTTCCGACAGCGCGCCGTCGGAGCCGGGCACGCAGGGCACGCCCGCGGCTTTCATCGCGTCCTTGGCCGACACCTTGTCGCCCATGAGCCGGATCGTCTCCGGACGCGGGCCGATGAAAACAAAGCCGGACTGCTCGATGCGCTCGGCGAAATCGGCGTTCTCGGAAAGGAAACCGTAGCCGGGATGGATGGCTTCGGCATCGGTCACTTCCGCCGCCGAAATAATGGCGGGAACGTTGAGATAGCTCTGCGCGGACGGCGCGGGGCCGATGCACACCGACTCGTCGGCGAGCTTGACGTACTTGGCCTCGGTATCGGCCTCGGAATGCACGGCGACGACCTTGACGCCCAGTTCGCGGCAGGCGCGCAGCACCCGCAGGGCAATCTCCCCGCGATTGGCGATGAGAATCTTCTCGAACATGGCGCTCAACCGATCACGAACAGGGGCTGGCCGAATTCGACCGGCTGCCCGTTCTCCACCAGCACGGCCTTGATCGCGCCGGCGGCATCGGCTTCGATTTCGTTCATCAGCTTCATGGCCTCGATGATGCACAGGCGGTCGCCGACGGCGACGCTCTGGCCGACTTCGACCAGAGGCGTCGCGCCGGGCGCGGAAGCGCGGTAGAAAGTGCCGACCATCGGCGACTTCACCACATGGCCCTCGGGCAGCGCGGCGGCCTCGGGGAGACCGCCGACGGCGGGCGGCGGCGCATAACCCGGCGGCGCGGCGGCCAGCGCCAGGGCGGGCGCGGCCAGATGCTTGGCGATGCGCACCTTTTCTTCGCCTTCGGTGATTTCGAGTTCGGAAATACCTGATTCCTGGACGAGATCGATCAGTTTCTTGAGCTTGCGCAAATCCATAATGTTCTCCGGGCAAAAAAGGGATGCAAAGGGATGCGCCGGGGCGGCGGGCGGAGAAACGAGCCGCGCCGCCGCGGCGTCAGTCGGCCAGCTCCCGCAGCCGGGCAAGAGCGAAATCCGCCGCCGCCAGATAACCGTGCGCGCCCAGCCCGCAAATCACCCCCACGGCGAGTTCGGAAAAATACGAGCGGCGGCGGAAAGATTCGCGGGCGTGGATATTGGACAGATGCACTTCCACGAACGGAATGCGCACCGCCGCCAGCGCGTCGCGCAACGCGATGCTGGTGTGGGTGTAAGCGGCCGGATTGATGATGATGAAGTCGATGCCCTCGACCGCCGCGGCCTGGATGCGGTCGATGAGCTGGCCTTCGTGATTGCTCTGGAAGGATTCGAGCTGCACGCCGTCGGCGCGGGCGCGCGACTCCATGGCGACATGAATGTCGGCCAGGGTCGTCCGGCCATAGATGTCCGGCTCCCTCGTGCCGAGCAGATTGAGATTCGGGCCATGCAGCACCAGGATGCGGCGTGGCGCGGGAGGTGGGTTTTTACTGCCTTTTGGTCGCGTCATGGTGGAAGTTTGGCGTAGTTGGCGACACTTTGTCCACTAGAAAATCACGTTCACGTCATCTCGCCGAGCAATGGCCGCAACCGGGCTTCGAGTTCTTTCCGGCTCATCGCCCCCAACTCGACATGCCGCACCGCGCCATGGCGGTCGATGATGACGGTCAATGGCAAAGCCCCGGCGGCGTTGCCGAAACCCGCGGTCTGCTCCAGCACGCGCGGCGGCGCGACCAGCAAAGGATAAGGCACGGCGAAGCGCTCCCCGAATTCCCGCACCCTGGCGGCGTCGTCGATGCCGATGCCGACGAATTGCACCCCCTCCCCGGCGAAATCGCGGCTGGCGGCGGCGAAATCCCCGATCTCCGCCCGGCAGGGCGGGCACCACGTCGCCCAATAATTGACGACGATGACGCGGCCTTTCCACTGTGCCACCGCCTGCTCGTCGCCGTGCGCATCGGGCAGGGAAAGCGCCAGCAACGCGGCGGCGGCGGCATCGCCCGCGCCGCCGCCGCGCGGCCAGGGCGAATACCCGCGCGCCGCCAGCCCCGCCCCGACGGCGAGCGCGGCCACAGCTACAGCCACGACCACGGCGAGCGCCGGGAGACTCCGAAACCTCGACACCGCCCCTCGCCTCCATCGTGAAAATCCGTTCCGACTTGCCTGCCGTCGCCAGCGGGCGCTCGTCCGGCCCGCGCAGATCAGCGCCCGTCGCCGTCCATGGCCGCCGCCGGGCCATCCCCCGCGGCGATCAGAGCCTCGACCTGGGCAAGACGCGCGCGCGGCTGGCGGCGATCGCGTTCCGCCATCGCCGGATAAATGGACAACCGCGCCGGCACGCCTTCCCAATCGAGCGCGAGCACCGCTTCCGGCGCATCGGGCGCGCCCTTGCGTATCTCGCGGTGCTCGAAAGCCGGCGCGGTGTTGAGCAAGAAAATCTCGACATCCTTGGCGCTCTCCGGGAAAAGATCTATCTCGATCTCCGCGTAACGCCCCGCCGTGCCATCGAGCGCCCCGCCCGTCAGATAAGGGCGGAATCCATCGAGCGCGCGCATCAGCCCCACCGCCGCGGCGCGCATCCCGGCCAGACGCTCGGCGTGCTCACCGCTCTGGTACAAAGCCTGCCAAAGGCGCAATTCCGCCTCGATCTCGGCATTAGCCGGCAAGAACTCGGCATCGCTCGCGCCAAGCTGGCGGGCGGCCTTGCGTTTGGCAAAACCGAAATCGCTCACGCCATCCTCCGCCATCATGCGCGCGGCCAGCGCGGCGATTTCGCGGCGGCGCTGCGCGCTCCGGGAAAAGAAACCATGTTGCGCCATGGAAAAAACCGCCTTCAGGTAGAATCCGCCGCATTCTACACGGGGCACATGTTTCCATGCACATCCACATTCTCGGCATTTGCGGCGCCTTCATGGGCGGCGCGGCGCAACTGGCCGCCGCCGCCGGGCACAAAGTCACGGGGTGCGACGCCAACGTGTACCCGCCGATGAGCGAACAGCTCCAGGCGGCGGGCATCGTCCTCACCGAAGGGTTCGACGCCGCCCAGGCATCCCTCAAACCGGACATCTTCGTCGTCGGCAACGCCATCTCGCGCGGCAACCCGCTGCTGGAAGCCATCCTCGACCAGAGCCTGCCCTACGTCTCCGGGCCGCAATGGCTGGCCGAACACATCCTGCAAGGGCGCTGGGTCCTCGGCGTGGCCGGCACGCACGGCAAAACGACGACCGCCGCGATGCTCGCCTTCATCCTGGAAAAAGCGGCGCTCGAACCCGGCTTCCTGATCGGCGGCGTACCGCTGGATTTCGGCGTCTCCGCCCGCCCCGGCAAAACGCCCCTGTTCGTGATCGAAGCCGACGAATACGACACCGCCTTCTGCGACAAACGCTCCAAGTTCATCCACTACCATCCGCGCACCCTGATCCTGAACAACCTGGAATTCGATCACGCGGACATCTTCACCGACCTCGCGGCAATCGAAACACAATTCCACCACCTCGTGCGCACCCTGCCCGCCTCCGGGCGCATCATCGCCAACGCGCGGGAAGACAGCCTCAAGCGCGTACTCGCGCGCGGCTGCTGGACGCCGGTAGACTGGTTCAACGCCAGCAAAGGCGGCTGGCGCGCGGACGGCGACGACGCCTCGGGCATCCTCACCATCCGTGACGGCAACAGCGAAATCGGCCGCACCCAATGGCGGCTGACCGGCGCGCACAACCGCGCCAACGCCTGCGCCGCGCTCCTGGCTGCGCGCCACGTCGGCGTATCCCTCGCCGACGGCCTCGCGGCGCTGTCCGAATTCAAAAACGTCAAGCGCCGCCTGGAAGTGCGCGGCGCGGCGGCGGGCGTGACAGTCTACGACGACTTCGCCCACCACCCCACCGCCATCGCAACGACGCTCGACGGCCTGCGCCACAGAGTCGGCGCGGCGGCGCGCATCCTCGCCGTACTGGAACCGCGCTCCAACACCATGAAAATGGGCACGATGAAAGACAGACTCCCGCAAAGCCTCGCACAGGCCGACCGGGTATTCTGCTACAGCGCCAACCTCGGCTGGGATGTCGCGGCAACCCTGTCGCCGCTCGGCGCGCGCCAATCCTGCCACGACGCGCTCGACGCCCTCGTGACCGCCCTCGCCGCCGAAGCGCGGCCCGGCGACCACGTACTGGTAATGAGCAACGGCGGCTTCGGCGGCATCCACCAAAAAATCCTCGCCGCCCTCGCCGCCTGAAAATCAGCGGCGCGAGAGCGCCGGTTGGAACGCACTGGATTGCCGCGGCGCTACGCGCCTCGCAATGACGAGGTCTTGCGATGGACACTTCCCTCCCCCGCTTGGCGGGCGAGAGGGTGGCCGAAGGCCGGGAGAGGGTTTCCAACCATCCGGCGCGAGAGCGCCGCTGATTAAAAGGGGGGGAGGAAGGCAGGGGATGCTTGTCCACTTTCCACCGCAGAAAAAACAGCGTCGCTGCGCTCCGTTTGGTACGAACTGGATTGCCACGTCGCTGCGCTCCTCGCAATGACGAGGTGGGGGCATCCTCGCAATGACGAGGGGGGGACTTTCGTAATGACGAGGGAAGGAGGGGTTTTCGCAATGACGCGTTCTTGCGATGAACACTTCCCTCCCCCGCTTGCGGGGGAGGGTGGCCGAAGGCCGGGAGAGGGCTTCCAACCATGCGGAGCGAAGCGACGCTGATTACAAAGGGGGCGAAGGAAGGGAGCGGCTTGTCCGCGCCCCATCGCAAAGAAATCAGCGTCGCTGCGCTCCGCATGGAACGAAACCCTCTCCCGGCCCTGCGGGCCACCCTCTCGCCCGCCAAGCGGGGGAGGGAAGGTCCATCGCAAGAACTCACCATTGCGAAAGTCGTCCCCCTCGTCATTGCGAGGAGCACAGC
>JAIRLA010000262.1 GCA_031259795.1 Azoarcus sp. | reverse complement strand
AGGGGCAGGATCATCGACGCGGCCTCGCTCGGCGGGCGATAGACGGGTTCGACGTAACGGATGGGAAAAGAAGAAGGGAACATGTGTGCCTCGAAGTTCGTTCATGGCCTTTGGCGCTGTGCGGTTGGCATGATGCCGTCCCGCAGCGCGAAATGCCACTCTTTGGCGTCAAAATGATTTTTCATGTCGATCCGATTGATGCGGCCGCTGTACCGCCACAGACTGTGGCAACCGTCCCCGATTTTCTCCTGAATGCCGTGGAGTCGAAAAAGGGCTGTGCGAACCCGCCGGAGAATGCGGCGGCATTGAGAGAGAATGCCTTCTCCCCTTTTTTATTCAGCGGCGTTCGGAGTGTATGGATACCTGTGCGCTCAAAGCCGGGAGTATTTCTCTCGCCGGCCGCGACTTTTTTCCACCGGATATTTGAGGGCGTTCTTGTCGAGCTTGCGCCGCAGCGCCGCGGCAAGGTCGATGCCGGCCTTGTCGGCGGCGAGGAGCAGGTAGGCGAGCACGTCGGCGCATTCGTCGGCGAGCGCTTCGCGGCTGGCGGAGTCGCGGGGCAGGGCTTCCACTTCGGCATCGCTTTTCCATTGCGTCAGTTCCAGTACTTCGCCCGCTTCCAGGCAGAGCGACACGATCAGGTGCTTGAGGCCGTGGAATTGCGCCCAGTCGCGTTCGTCCCGGAAGGCAAGTACGGCGCGGGTCAGTTCGGGCAGGGTGTCGGGCATGGGCGGGTTCCTTCGGGTGGAGCGAGGGATGATAGCCCGCGTTTCAGGACGGCTTGTTGACCATCAGGAAAAAGATGACCGTTACCGCCGTGAATGCCGGATAGCCGAGCCATTCCCAGCGGCGCGCGAAGCGCCAGTAGCGGGGCGGCAACTCGCCGCCTTCGGCGCGGGCGGCCTGCGCCATGTCGCGCAGTTTGAGTTGCAGCCAGACCACGGGCAGCCAGCAAGCGCCGGCGAGGAAAAAGAGCGCGAGCGAGGCGAGCACCCAGCCGGTGGTAAGCGACCAGCCGCCCTGATGCATCAGCCACAAGCCGGAGAGCGGCTGGAAGATGACGGCGGGCGTGGTAAACCAGGTGTCGGCGCGCACGACGAGGCGGCTCACCACGGCGATGGCTTCCACGCTTTTCGCGCGGTTGACGAAAAAGAGGTAGAACGCCGTGCCGAAGCCGGTGCCGACCATGAGGACGGACGAGACGATATGCAGCCATTTGACGATCAGGTAGGTATTCATGATGCGGTCTCCTCGGCGTATAGCTGGATGATGATGGCCGCGACCGCCAGATTCTTGAGTACCGGGCCGAAGGGGTGGAAGAGGAATTCCGGCAGGCGCCAGCAGATCAGCAGGGTGTAGGCGGCGACGAGGGCGAGTTGGAAAAGCCAGAGTTTTCGTCCGGGGCGGCAGAGGGTCAGGACGCCCATGAGTGCGTCGAGCGCCGCGGCGAGGGCGAGCGTCGTGGCGGCGGCGGCGCCCGCGAGGCCGAACGGGCGCAGGAGCGCCAGGCTTTCCGCGACGGGATGGAGCGCGACACTGGCGAGGGCTGTCAGGAGCCAGATGGCCGCCAGCACACTGACGAGCATGGGCCGCCGCCAGGCGGCGAGCGCGGCGAGGCGCAGGCGGCCGGCGTCTTCGGGCGGCGCGAAGGCGGCGGGATCGCGCAGGGTCTGGCCGGGGAAGAGGGGCGCTTCTTCGGCATCGCCGCGATTGCCATGCCGCATCATGGCCCAGGTGTCGCGGCTCAGGAGCGAAGCGCGGAACATCCCGGCGCAACGCGCCGCCGCCGCCATGAAGAAGCCCGGAACCGGCAAGTGCGGCGCGGGCGGCAGCTTCATCAGGGCGCGGTAAGTCTCCATCCATTCCGCGTAGCCCAGGGCGCGGGGGCCGGGGAGGCGGAGCACGCGGCTGGCGGCGGCGGGGGCCGCGAGGCAGGCCGCCACGGTCGCCGCCACGTCGTCCACATGTACGGGACGCAATTCGCCCGCGCCGCGCGGAACGCAGAGAATGGGCAAGCTGGCCAGCGCCATGAAGAAGCGCGTCGAAACGCCCTCCTGCCCGAAGACGAGCGCGGGGCGCAGGACGGTGGCGTTTTCGGGCAGGGTTTCCAGCAGGGCGGCGTCCGCCGCGTATTTGCTGGCGAGATAAGGCAGGGCCGCGGGCGCGCCGAGGGCGGAGATTTGCACGGTTTTCCCGACGCCCGCCATGGCGGCGGCGCGAAACAACGCCGCCGGGGCGCGATGGTGGATGCGCGCGAAATCGTCCGCCCGCTGCTCGCGCAGGATGCCGACGGCGTTGATGACGGCGTCCATTCCTTCGAGCCGGGGAAGCCAGTCTTCCGGCGCGAGGTCGCGCCGATAGTCGATGGCGATGTCGCCGGGCAGGCGCGGGCGGCGCACGCCGCGCGTCACGTGATGCCCGGCGGCGGCGAGCGTCCGCTGGATGGCGCGCCCGAGGAAGCCGTCCGCGCCGCAAAGGAAAACGTTCATGGCGAACCTCCGGTCATGGCTTGTGTAGTGGCGAAACATGGCAGACGTCGTCCGCGCACTCCGGCGGCGTCATCCGCCGGAAAATGCCGCCGAAATGCTTCGACAACCACGTGCGGTGGCGGGCGAAGCAGGCATAGGCCAGTTCGGTGATCTGCGCCAGCACAGGCAGGCGCGTGGGCGCGGCGATCCAGCCGAGGCCGACCGCCGCGAGCGCCAGCCGGAAGACTTCCGGCCCTTCGACGATGAGGCCGTCGGCGCGGCGCGCGGTGATGCGGGCGAGCAGGGCTTCGCGCGCGCGTCCGTAGGGGGCGGGGTCGAACGCCGGGTCGGCGACGTCGATGAAGCGCAGCCGCCGCTGCCGGTCGCGGCGGCGCAGGTTCGCCACATCGCAACGGCAGATGGCGCAGTCGCCGTCGTAGAGGAATTCCAGCGGGTAGATGTCGCTATCCATGATGCTTGTCCTTTATGTTCGTAATTTCAGTAAAAAGTGAAACTTGCGCGCCCAAAAAAAGCGGGCAAGCCGCGCGAAAAGGGGCGGAGCCGGACCCCGCCGCCGTTATCTCATTTTCTTTCCTTGTTTCCCCGTACGAACTTGCGCACTTTCGCGCCCATCTTGAGGATTTTCATCAGGGTTTCCGGCTCCTGCCGCAGCATCTCGTCGGCCCAGGCGGTGAGCGTATGGATGAATTCGCGCGTGTCCCGGATGCGTTGCTGCGTCGTTGGCGTCTCCCGGGCGAAATCGGGCTGGGCGAGAATGTCGCCGAGTACCGCGAGCGTCGGTTCGACTTCGCGCTGCTTGCGGCCTTCGACGATCAGCTTGAACAATTCCCAGACATCGCCCGAGGTCTCGAAATGGTCGCGCCGGTCGCCCATGGCGTGGCTGATCTTCACCAACCGCCATGACAGGAGTTCCTTGAGGCTCATGCTGACGTTGGAGCGCGCCACCGAGAGCGTTTCCGCGATCTCGTCCGCCGCCAGCGGGCGTCCGGCGAGATAGAGCAGGGCGTGGATCTGCGCCACGCTGCGGTTGACGCCCCAGCGCGCGCCCATTTCGCCCCAGTGCAGGATGAATCGTTCGGAGATCGGCGTGAGTTCCATGGCGACGGATCGTGCGCCATTCTGAAATTTCAGTCAAGAGTGAAATTTCATGTCCGTTACGAGCTTTTGGCGGGATCGGCGCTTGGGAGGGCGGCTCGAATCGCGCGGCGCTGGCCGATGAGGTCATGGCGATGCGGGAGCAAACCCGCGAACCGCTGGATAAAAAGGAAGGAGGAATGAAACGCCCGTTCACTCTCCACCGCCAGGAAATCAGCGGCGCTGCGCGCCGGATGGAATGATCTGGATTGCCACGGGCCTGCGGCCCTCGCAATGACGAGTTCTTTCGATGGCTTCCCCTCCCCCGCTCGATGGCTATGTACAGACCGGGGCGCGGGGTGGCAATCAGGCAATGGGGATGACGAAGGCGGACTCGACAACAAGATACATCTGGCCGTTGATGCGTACGGCATGCCTGTCGAGGTGCTTGTCACGGAGGGGCCCGTGGCGGATTGCACCAAGGCGCCCGAACAAAACATCGAGGCGCAATACCTGCTGGCGGATCGCGGCTACGATACGAACGCGATTGTCGGGAAGGCGCAAGAGGCGGGGATGAAAGTGGTGATTCCACCGAAGAGGAATCGGAAAGTACAACGCGCCTATGACAAGGCGCTCTATCGATACCGGCCTGGTGGAGAATGCGTTTCTGCATTTGAAGCGCTGGCGGGACATTGCGACCCGTTATGCCAAAAATGTGGCTTCTTTTGTGGCTGCCGTGCGATCCGGTGTGTTGCTTTATGGGTAAAGGGCGCGCCGGGACGCTCCAACGCTGGCCGCCGAGCCGCCGGGAAGATTTGATTGTCTTGCGAAATTCATGGAGTTCGGGCAGGATGAATGCCCCTTCTTTGCAGGATTACGGGAAAGGCGGGATCATGGGACTTGATCTGGTTGAATTGGCACTGAGTGCGGAAGAAACCTTCGGTATCGAAATCAACGATGACGATGCGGCACAAATCCAGACCCCGGGCGATCTGGCGGATTACGTGGCTGCGCGAATTCCATTGACCAAGGGCGTTTCCCTTCCCTGTCTGTCACAAATGCGCTTCTATCACCTGCGTTCCGCGTTGATAAAAACCCTTGGCGTTCCGCGCGGGAAAATCCGTCCAATGACGCCGCTTGCCGAACTGATACAACAGGATCGTTATCTGCCGGAACGCTGGAAGCAACTGAATACCGCATTGGCGGTTTCCCAGAGTGCAGGTCTGCCCAGACTGGAGCTTCCCCCGCCCCTTCGGGCATGGGTCATGGCAATCAAGGCCTGCGTGCCGATAATATTCCTGCTTTACGCAATGCTGGCGCTGTGGCCATTCCCTCGGATCCTGGCCGCGCTGTTTGTCCTGTGCCTTGCGACGCTCTTCCTGACGGACAGTCTCACCCGGCAAAAAAGAACCCGGATTCCACAGGAATTCGGAACAGTCGCGGCGCTCCTTCCCCGAATCGAAATCTCGCGGCCTCCAGCCCTCGCGTGGACGCGCGCGACCATCCTCGAAGAAGTCATCCGGATAACCAGTGTCCAGAGCGGAGTTCCCGAAAAGGAAATCGGCGAACACTCGCGCTTCGTTCAGGATCTTGGCATGGAGTGACTCTTGCTTGGCGGTGAGGCGGATCCAGATGGACGACCAAAGGCCGGTTCGCTTTTTCAACTTGGCTCTGTTCGCACGAATCCGGCTGATCCGCCCAATCCTGCATCATTCGGCGGCGCTGCTCCACGTATTCGGCATGGTTGCAGGCGGCGCGAATCGCGTTCGGGTCGGAATGCGACAACTGCGCCTCGATCCACGCCTAGCGGATAGCCGATTTCATTGAACGCGGTGGAAAAAGTCGCCCGGATGCCGTGCACGGTCAGCCCGTTGCGGTATGAGATGGCCGCGTACATGCTCCGAAACCAAGAGCGCCCCGATTCGCTCGATCACTTCCAGGAGACCGGGACGCCGGAGGTCAAGGATCGGGCGTTTTCCCAAGAAGGGCAGAACGTCCTTGCCGAAGGTGCGCAGAATGGCCGCATGCGTGCTGTGCGCGCCGGTCTTGATTTCCAGCGCATGCCGTGCGAGCCACTGATGAAACACTGTCTCAAGCGTATGTTGTTCGCCGGACAGGCTGCCGTTTCTGCTTGCGATGCACGTGCGGATTGGTGGCCTTTACCTGCCGGACGGCGGTGTCGGTGAGTGCCATGTCAAACTCCTTCGAGTGGCGAGTCATGGCCTGGATGTTGTCGTCGTCCACCTCGTTGCGCCAGAGAAAATCAGCGTCGATTCGCTCCGTGTGGAACGGCGCCCTCTCTTGGCCTGTGGCCACCCTTGCCGCCTGGGCGGAGGAGAGGAATTCATTGGAAAGACTCGTCATCGCGAGGAGCGCGATCGACGCGGCGATCCATGCCGCCGGCGGGTTGGACTCGCCGCGCCCGCAATGACGGAATGGGGCGCGCGCGCACTGTCGATCAGGGGGACGGGCAGGGGCCGCGCACTGGAGACATGGACAGGGGCGCGGGGGAGCGGTGTTACACTCGCGCGTGACGGTCACGGGCCGGTCGCTTCGAGCCGACGCGATCCCGGGCATGAAGAGGCGGCGATGGCAAACCTATTGATGATCGACAACTACGACAGCTTCACCTACAACCTCGTGCAGTATTTCGGCGAACTCGGCGCCGCGGTGCGGGTGTTTCGCAATGACGCGATCACGCTCGAAGGGATCGCCGCGCAAGCCCCTTCGCATCTGGTGATTTCGCCGGGGCCGTGTTCGCCGGAAAAGGCGGGTATTTCGGTGGCGGCGATTCGCGCCTTCGCCGGGAAAATCCCTATTCTCGGCGTCTGTCTCGGCCACCAGAGCATCGGAGCGGCTTTCGGCGGCCGGATCGTGCATGCGAAAAAACTCATGCACGGCAAGACTTCGCCAGTGCGCCACGGCGGCCTCGGCGTATTCCGCGGCCTGCCCGATCCTGTCACCTGCACGCGCTACCACTCGCTCGCCATCGAACGCGAGAATCTGCCCGCTTGCTTTGAGATCACCGCGTGGACGGATGACGGCGAAATCATGGGCGTGCGCCATCGCGCGCATAAGATCGAAGGCGTGCAATTTCATCCCGAATCCATCATGACCGAGCATGGTCACGATCTCCTGGAAAATTTCCTCGGCACACGCGCCGCCTGATACCGGAAGACTGGAGCGAACATGAGCATCACCCCGCAAGAAGCCCTGCAACGCACCATCGAACACCGCGAGATTTTCTACGACGAAATGCTCTCGCTGATGCGCCAGATCATGTTGGGCGAACTTTCTCCCGTCATGGCGGCGGCCATCCTCACCGGCCTGCGCGTCAAGAAAGAAACCATCGGCGAAATCACCGCCGCCGCCACGGTGTTGCGCGAAATGGCGACCAAGGTCAACGTGCCGCCGCCCGCCGATAATTTCATCGACATCGTCGGCACCGGCGGCGACGGTTCGCATACCTTCAACATTTCCACCACGAGCGCTTTCGTGATCGCCGCCGCCGGAGCGCGGGTCGCCAAGCACGGCAATCGCGGCGTGTCGTCGAAATCGGGCGCGGCGGACGCCATCGAGGCGCTGGGCGCGAGCCTCGGGCTGGGCGCCGAACAGGTGGCCGCTTGTATCGCCGACACCGGCCTCGGTTTCATGTTCGCGCCCAACTTCCACGCCGCGATGAAGAACATCGCCCCGGTACGGCGCGAGATGGGGGTGCGCACCATCTTCAACATCCTCGGGCCGCTCATCAATCCGGCGGACGCGCCCAACAGCCTGCTGGGCGTCTTCCATCCCGATCTGGTGGGCATCCTGGTGCGGGTCATGGCGCGGCTCGGCGGCAAGCACGTCATCGTCGTGCATGGGCTGGACGGCGTCGACGAAGTCAGCCTGGGCGCGGCGACGATGGTTGGCGAACTGAAGGACGGCAAGATCACCGAATACGTCATCCATCCCGAGGATTTCGGCATCGCCATGGCGGGAACGCGCAACCTGCGGGTGGAGACTTCCGAAGAGTCGATCGGAGTGATGCGCGCCGTGCTCGACAACCAGCCCGGCCCGGCGCGCGACATCGTGATCTTCAATTCCGGCGTGGCGCTCTATGCCGCCAACGTAACCGCCTCCATCGCCGACGGCATCGCCCGCGCGCGCGCCATGTTCGAATCAGGCGCGGCGAGGGCCAAAATGGAAGCGTTCGTGAGCTATAACCAGCGCTTCAAATAAGCGCCGCCGGACGCGGCGCCGCGGCGAGACGCGCCCCCGCGTCCGGAGCTTGCGCGCGCGGAAACCCTGTCGGTGCGCGCTGTATGGAACGAAGCGCCGCTGGTTTTCTTGCGGCGGGAAGTGGACGGGCATTTCATGTTCCTCCCCCCTTTTCATTTTGCAATGACGCATTCTTCCGATGGCCTTCCCTCCCCCGCTTGGCGGGCGAAAGGGTGCTCGAAGGGCGGGAGAGGGTTTCCAACCATTCGGCGCGCAGCGCCGCTGGATAAAAAAGGGGACGGAGGAAGGGAACGCTGTCTACGCCCCACCACAAAGAAAACAGCGTCGCTGCGCTCCGTATGAAAAGAAACCCTCTCCCGCCCCTGACGGCAGGGCCGGAGCATCAAATTTTGCGTAATTGCAGCACGGTAGCCAGATAATCTGGATGGATTGTATGCAGCGGTTTTGAGTTTTCCGGGTGGGTTGATGGAACGGGAGGTGTCGGTGCGGAGGAGGTCCAAGGCGAGACAGCGCAAGACAAGAGAAATTTTGTGCAGCGTCCCGCAGGTCAAGCCATGGAATACCCTCAAAAAATCATCAATGTACAACAAGGACTTGTAGCGATTGCCGAAGTCGGGTCTCCTTCCCCTTTTTTGGGGAGCGAGCGAT
>JAIRLA010000251.1 GCA_031259795.1 Azoarcus sp. | reverse complement strand
GGAGGCTGGAACTCGACGTAATAAAAATCCTCGCGGCTGCCGTCGCCCGCGAGCGCGGTGGCGAGACCTTCCGGACGGGGGAGGAAGCTCTCCGGCATGCCCTTGAGCGCGGTGCGCATGTAGTCGATCCAGATCGGCAGCGCCGCCGTGCCGCCGGTTTCGCCCCGGCCCAGATTGCGCGGCATCGGAAAGCCGACCCAGGCAACGGCGACGACTTGCGGGTTATAGCCGCAGAACCAGGCATCGACGTAATCGTTGGTGGTGCCGGTCTTGCCGGCGATGTCCTGGCGGCCAAGCGCGCGCGCGCGTGCGCCGGTGCCGCGGCGCACGACATCCTGGAGCATCGAATCCATCACCCAGGCGTTGCGCGCGTCGATGACCCGCGGCGCGCTCTCGCTGGCGACCGGCGGATCGACGCGGGCGAGCAGCCTGTCGTTGACATCCAGAATCTCCTTGACCACGTAGGGATTGACACGATAGCCGCCATTGGCGAAAACGGCGTAGGCGCTCGCCATCTCCCAGGGCGAGGCCGAACCCGCCCCCAGCGCCATGGTCAGGTAGGGCGGATGGCGGGCGCTGTCGAAACCGAAGTGGGTGAGATGGCTCCGGGCATAGGCGGGGGTGATCTCTTCGAGCACGCGGATGGCCGGGATGTTCTTCGAGCGCGCCAGCGCGCTGCGCACCGTCATCGTGCCCTCGAACTTGCCATCGTAGTTGTGCGGCGTCCAGGCGTTGCGCCCGGTGACGCCCGCCGGATAATCCAGCGGTTCGTCCATCACCAGCGTCCCCGGCGCGTAGCCGCGTTCGAGACTGGCGGAATAGATGAAGGGCTTGAAACTGGAGCCGGGCTGGCGCTGCGCCTGGGTGACGTTGTTGAACTGGCTGCGGTTGTAGTCGAAGCCGCCCACCAAGGCGCGCACCGCGCCATTGTGGGCGTCGATCGACACCAGCGCGGCATCCACTTCCGGCAATTGGGCCAATTCCCAGCCCTTGTCGCCATTGTGGCGGATGCGCACCACCGCGCCGCGGCGCACCCGCCGCGACTGCGGCGCGTTGGCGCTCAACATGGGCGCGGCAAGGCGCAAGCCCTCGCCGTCGATGCGGACGACCTGTCCATTGCGATAGACCGTGACCTCCTTGGGCGAAGCATCGAGCGCCACGGCGGCGAGCAGGTCGCCGTAATCGTGCAGATCGTCGTCGTCGAGCGCCTGGGCGATTTCATCGCCGAGCTTTTCCATGTCCAGCGCGCCGGCGGGCAGGGCGAGGTATTTTTCGGGGCCGCGGTAGCCGTGGCGGCGGTCGTAGTCCATGACCCCCCGGCGCAGCGCGCTGTAAGCGGCTTCCTGCTCGGCGCGGGTAATGGTGGTGATGATCTTGATGCCATGCTGGATGCCCTCTTCGCCGAGCTGATCGACGGCGATCTGGCGCGCGATGTCGGCCACATATTCGGCGTGCACCGGGCTGAGCAGGCCGGGATCGCGCGCCGCGCTGCCGGAGGTCGTGCGCAGGGGTTCGTCCAGCGCCTGCCGGTAGGCGGCCTCGTCGATGAAACCGGACTCGACCATGCGCCGCAGGACATAACGCTGCCGTTTCTGCGCCGCCGCCGGATTGACGATCGGGTTGTAGATCGACGGCCCTTTGGGCAGACCGGCGAGCATGGCGGTTTCGGCCAGCGTGAGTCCGGCCAGTGGTTTACCGAAATAGGTTTCGGAAGCGACCGCGAAGCCGTAGGCGCGCTGGCCGAGGAAAATCTGGTTGATATAAAGCTCCAGGATTTGATCCTTGCTCAGATGCCGCTCGATCTTGAGCGGGAGCAGTATTCCGTACAAAAAACGGTATCCGAAAGACCTTTGAGACCCTCGCCGCAACAGGAAGAAATTGCGCGCCACTTGGTAGGTAATCGTCGAGGCGCCCTGACTGAATCTGCCGGTGCGCAAGTAAACCCGCCATGCGCGCGCTATCCCGGCCAACCCGATGCCCCTGTGTTCGTAAAAATACGGATCCTCGGCGGCGAGCAGGGCCTTCTTGAACGCTTCGGGCGCCTCGTGGAGCTTGATCACGATGCGCCGCTCCTCGCCGAATTCCTTGATGTGATAGCCATCGGCGGTGTAGATACGCAATGGAATGCGCGGCCGGTAATCGGTCAGGATGTCGAGGGCGGGCAACTCGCGCCAGACCCGCACAGTAAACACCGCCAATGCGGCAAGTCCGGCCATCACCAGCGCCATGAACACATAAAGAATATTGCGCAACATCGCATGCTCGTGTGGAAACAATCGCTCCGTATCATACGAGTTTGCGGTCAAGGCGATAACACTACTCTTCTGGAGTCCGTGGCCCGCAACATGCTGAAGCGCGGCGGGACGGTCGAGGAGATCGCGGAAGTGACCGGGCTTGCGCCGCAGGTAATCCAGACTCTGGCACAGTGAATCCGGCGGCGCGGCACCGGAGGACAATATGCCGCAAACAGCCATCGCTGTCCCTTGCGCGATGATTGCGCGATAATCCGCCCTTGCCCGCAACAGGAGAACAATCATGATCAAGGCAGGGATCGTTGGCGGAACCGGCTACACCGGAGTCGAACTGCTGCGGATACTGGCCGGGCATCCGGCGGTGCGCCTGGCCGCGATCACCTCGCGCGGCGAAGCCGGCACAAAAGTGGCCGATATGTTCCCCAGCCTGCGCCGCCGGGTGGCGCTGGATTTCGTCGCGCCGGAAAACGCCGCCCTCGAACAATGCGACGTCGTATTTTTCGCCACCCCCAACGGCATCGCCATGCAACAAGCGGCGGCGCTCGTGGCCGCCGGAGTGCGGATCATCGACCTCGCCGCCGATTTCCGCCTCCGCGACGCGGCCGAATGGGAAAAGTGGTACGGCATGCGCCACGCCGCCCCCGAACTGCTGGCCGAAGCGGTATACGGCCTGCCCGAGGTCAATCGCGCGCAAATCCGCAAAGCGCGGGTACTCGCCAATCCGGGCTGCTACCCCACCGCCGTGCAACTGGGATTCCTGCCCCTGCTCGAAGCGGGCGCCGTCGCGCACGACAGCCTGATCGCGGACGCCAAATCCGGCGTCTCGGGCGCGGGACGCAAGGCGGCGGTGGCGAGTCTGTACGCCGAAGCGAGCGATAACTTCAAGGCGTATGGCGTCGGCGGCCACCGCCACCTGCCGGAAATCCGCCAAGGGCTTTCCCGCATGACCGGAAACGAAGAAATCGGCCTCACCTTCGTGCCGCACCTGACCCCGATGGTGCGCGGCATCCACGCCACGCTCTACGCGCGCCTGAAGCGCCCCATGAGCGAGCGCGATCTGCAAGAACTCTTCGAGACGCGCTTCGCGGGCGAGACCTTCGTAGACATATTGCCCCCCGGCAGCCACCCGGAAACGCGCTCGGTGCGCGCCTCCAACATGTGCCGGATCGCGGTGCACAAGCCGCGGGACGGCGAAATGATCGTCGTCCTCTCGGTGATCGACAACCTGGTCAAGGGCGCGGCGGGGCAGGCGGTGCAGAACATGAACATCATGTTCGGCGAAGACGAACGCCTCGGCCTCGACACCCTTCCCGTCAGCCCGTAGCGTCAGGTATCAGGGATCGGGGAGGCAGGGACCGGATGCCGAACCCCTCGCGTGCGGCCTTGCTTTGACGCGGGCGGGCGGGCGAGGCATCATCATGGCCTGCGGGCCACATGGCCCGGCCCACAGAGGAGAAAATAAATGAACACAGCGGTCGACACCCCGGATTTCCTGATCTTCACCGACAGCGCGGCAGGCAAAGTGCGCGAATTGATCGAAGAAGAAGGCAATCCCGCCCTGAAATTGCGCGTATTCGTCAGCGGCGGCGGCTGCGCGGGATTCCAATACGGCTTCACCTTCGACGAAGACATCAACGAAGACGACACCACGCTCGAAAAAAATGGCGTGACCCTGCTGGTGGACTCAATGAGCTATCAATACTTGGCCGGCGCCGAAATCGACTATACCGAAGGACTCGAAGGCTCCCAGTTCGTGATCCGCAACCCGAACGCCACCAACACCTGCGGCTGCGGCTCATCCTTCTCGGTATGAGCGCCCGCCCGATCAGCGCGGCTTCAGCCCATTGAGGAAAATATCCACCGCCGCGCCGATATGGGCCTCGATCTCCGTTTCGGAAAGCGGCGGGCGGATGCGCAGCGCGCGCTCCAGATAAAGATTGCCGCGCGCCAGACCCATGAAACAACCCGCCGCAACAGCGCAATCCTCCGTCTCGATCTCCCCCCGCGCCCGCGCCGCCTCCAGGATCCCCGTCAATAAACGCATCCCATTGCCCGGCCCCCTGGCGTAAAAAGTCTTCGCGCGCGCCGGAGAAGCGAAACTGTCCTGCATGATGATCCGGCTCATATCAATGCCGCGCTCCGACATCAGGGCGGAAACGAGATTGCGCGCCAGATGCGTGAGCACGGTACGCAAATCCGCGTTCTGGTCAATATCGTCATACAACGGCGGCAGGATCTCCTCCGCGATCTCCTCCAGCAGCGCGTCGCGCAGCCCCTCCTTGCCGCCGAATCCCGTATAAATACTGCGCCGCGAACCGCCCGCGCGCTCGATGATCGCATCGAGGCTGGGGATAGCGACATCCTGCTCCACCGAAAGCTCCTTCGCCGCCCGCAACAACGCCGCGCGGCGCTCATCGTGCCCAAGCCGCCGCGCCTTTGCCGCCGCCTTTCCCGGCCTCCCCCCCGCCTGCTCATCCCGCGGCATTGCTACCTCCCGCCTCCCCTGTTCACCCGCGCGCGCGCCCCAAAAAAACTTGCCTTCCATGGTACTGCAAAGTACCATCCCCGCGAATCTGGTACTCACCAGTACCAAACCAGCGCCGCCGCCCCATTTCCCGCCCGGAGCCAACGCACATGAGTATACAGGACGCATCGCCCCCCACCCCCGACGCCCCGCCGCCGCCGCCCGCCAACGGCGGCGCGCGCAAGCGGGCGATGCGGCTCCTCGCCCTGCTCTTCCTCACCCTCGCCGCCCTCTACGGCACCTACTGGCACACCGTCCTGCGCTGGCGGGAAACGACCGACGACGCCTACGTCGCCGGGCACATCATCCAGATCACCCCGCAAATCGGCGGCGTCGTGCGGGCCGTCCTGGTAGACGACACCGACACCGTGGCCGCGGGCGACACCCTCATCGAACTGGACGCCGCCGACAGCCGCGTCGAGCTGGATCAAGCGGAAGCCGCGCTCGCGCAAGCCGTGCGCGAAGTGCGCGTCCTCAACGCCAGAAACGACGCCCTGCGCGCCGAAGCGGCGATGCGGCAAGCGGAAGTCGACCGCCTGGCGCAAGATCTGGCGCGGCGCGAAGAAATCGCCCGGCGCGGCTTCGTCTCGAAAGAAGACCTCGCGCACAGCCGCGAAGCCCTGCGGATCGCGCAAGCCGCCCTCGTCGCGGCGCGGCAACAACTGGCGGCGAACCGGGCGCTCACCGCGGGCACCGGCTTCGACAACCACCCCGGCGTCCTCCAGGCCGCGGCAAAAGTCGAAGAAGCCTGGCTGGCCTGGGCGCGCGCCCGCATCACCGCCCCCGCCGCCGGCCAGATCGCCCGGCGCAACGTACAAACAGGACAGCGCGTCGCCGCGGGCGCCCCCCTCATGGCCATCGTCCCCCTGCACCGGCTCTGGGTAGAAGCGAACTTCAAGGAAGTACAACTGGGCAAAATACGCGTCGGCCAGGCCGTCACCCTGACCGCCGACCTCCACGGCCCGGACATCCAATACCACGGACGCATCACCGGCCTGGCCGCGGGCACCGGCAGCGCCTTCGCCCTCCTGCCCGCGCAAAACGCCACCGGCAACTGGATCAAAATCGTACAACGCGTACCGGTACGCATAGAACTCGCCCCGGAACAACTGGAAAAACACCCCCTGCGCATCGGCCTGTCGATGCAAGCCACCGTCGACCTGCGCGACAGCGGCAACGCCCCTCCCGCCGCCATCACAACCCCCATCCCGCCGCGAACCGCCCCCGCCCCCTCCAGCGACGCCCTGGAAGCCGCGCGCGCCCGCATCACCGCGATCATCCGCCAGCACAGCGCCGCCGCCGGCAACGGCCAATAACCCATGCCCGCCCCCGCGCCCCCCGCCCGCCTCCCCCCGCTCGAAGGCGGCGCGCGGCTACTGGCCACCCTCTCGCTGGCGCTTGCGACCCTGATGAACGTACTCGACACCACCATCGCCAACGTCGCCATCCCCACCATCGCCGGCGACATCGGCGTCTCCGCCAGCCAGGGAACATGGGTCATCACCTCCTTCGCCGTCGCCAACGCCATCTCCGTGCCGCTGTCCGGCTGGCTGGCGCGGCGCTTCGGAGAAGTGCGCGTCTTCGTATATGCCACCTTCCTCTTCGTCCTCGCCTCATGGCTGTGCGGCCTCTCGCGCAGCCTCGACACACTCATCGCCTGCCGCGTCCTGCAAGGACTCGTGGCCGGTCCCATGATCCCCCTGTCACAATCACTCCTCCTGCAATGCTACCCGGCGGCCAAAAGCGGCGCCGCGCTCGCCATCTGGTCAATGACCACCACCGTCGCCCCGGTCCTCGGCCCCATCCTCGGCGGCTGGATCTCCGACAACATGGCCTGGAGCTGGATCTTCTACATCAACATCCCCGCCGGACTACTGGCCGCGGGCGCAAGCTGGATGCTGCTCAAACACCGCCAGCTCCCCACCGTCCGCCTGCCGGTCGACACCATCGGGCTGGCCCTGCTCATCATCTGGGTCGGCGCCATGCAACTGGCGCTCGACCGCGGCAAAGAACTGGACTGGTTCGCCTCCACGGAAATCATCCTCCTGACCATCACCGCCATCGTCGCACTGAGCTTCTTCATCGCTTGGGAACTGACCGAACGGCACCCCATCGTCGACCTGCGCCTCTTCAAACGAAGCAACTTCACCCTCGGCACACTCGCCCTCGCCCTCGGCTACGGCGCCTTCTTCGCCGGCATCGTCATCCAGCCCCTGTGGATGCAACAACACATGGGCTACACCGCAACCTGGGCAGGACTGGCCACCGCGCCCGGCGGACTGTTGGCGATCCTCCTCATGCCCCTCGTGGGCAAATCGCTCGGGCGCATCGACCCCCGCATCCTCGCCGCCCTCGCGCTCGCCACCCTCGCGCTCGCCGCCTTCATGCGCGCCGGCTTCAACACCAGCACGGACCTCTCCACCATGATCGCCCCCCAGCTCGTCCAGGGCATCGCCATGGCGGGATTCTTCGTCCCGCTCACCGCCATCCTCCTCTCTGGCCTCGACCCCGCCCAAATCCCCGCCGCCGCCGGACTATCCAACTTCATGCGCATCACCGCGGGCGCCTTCGGCGCCTCGACCTCGATCACCCTCTGGGAAAACCGCGCCACCCTGCACCACGCGCAACTGGCCGAAACCATCGACCCCTACCGCCCGGCGGCGCAAATGACACTCGCGGCCCTGCAAGAACGCGGCATGGAACAAACACAAGCCCTGGCGACAATCAACCGCATGATCGACACACAAGCGGCAACCCTCTCATTCGTGGAATTCTTCTGGGCATCGGGCATCATCTTCCTGATACTGATCGGGCTGCTCATCCGCGGCGCCGCGCGCCGGTCGGAAGGCAACCCTCTCCCGCGCAAGTGAAAGAGGGGCGGGCGGGCGGCGGTGGCTGAGGGATGGTCATGCCGCGCGGGAAAGGCGAAGCGCCGTCATTGCGAGGCGCGCCGCGTCGTGACAATCCAGATCGTTTCATACATACGAAGCGACGCGACGCCGATCAATTCTGATCCCCGATCCCTATCCCCTGATCGCAGCATCCGCGTGTGCAATGGCCCTGGGCGAGTGGTGAAGCCGCAACAAAATCGTGGTTGCGTGAATTATGATTCTTCCGCTATTTGCAAGTTTTGGCGGGAAAGTGTAGGGTACAAGGAAATTTTTTTCGAAAAGCGGTTTTGAGAACTCTTGCCAGATCGTTGTTTTCGTTGAGAATTCAATTCCTGTATATCTTTTATTGCGGGGTCGCCATGAAACCCTCTATTCTCTTTGCCGCTGTGCTGGCGCTGGCGTTTTCCTTGACTGTGGGCGACGCGGCTTTCGCGGCTCCCGCGAAATGCGTCGGGGTCACGAAAACCAGAGCGAAAGCCAAGACGAAAGCATGCAAGCCCGCGCCGACGGCGTTGGCTCGCAAGAAAGCGAAAGCGAAATCCGGCAGTGCCACGGCCCGCTTGGCGGCGCGCGGCAAGCGGGCGTTCGCCTGGAAGCTGCCGCGCAAGAAGTCCGCCCCGCCCGAGGAAGAACGGGTCGAATTGCTGCTGGACGGACTTGGCAAGCCCATACTGAGCGCGGGCGCTTTCTACGTAGTCAACCAGAACACGGGCGATGTGCTGCTGGAAAAGAACGCCCGCGCGGCCTTGCCGATTGCCTCGATCACCAAGCTCATGACCGCGATGGTGGTGCTTGAGTCGGGCGCCGATCTGAACGAGACGCTGGTCATCGATGAAGGCGACATCGATTACCTGAAGCGCACGCACTCCCGCCTGGGGGTGGGAACCCGTCTCAGCCGCGAGGAAATGTTGCAACTGGCGCTGATGTCGTCGGAGAACCGCGCCGCCTCGGCGCTGGCGCGTCATTATCCCGGCGGGCGAGCGGCTTTTGTCGAAGCGATGAACATCAAGGCTCGCCTGGGCGGCATGGGAGATACCCGTTTCTACGACAGTACCGGGCTTGATCCGCGCAATATCTCCAGCCCGCGCGACCTCGCCCGCATGGTGATGGCCGCGGCCCGCTATCCGTTGATCCGCGAATTCTCCACCACGATCGAGCGCCATGTCTCCATCAAGGGCAAGCTGATGCGTTTCGGCAATACCAACGGACTGATCAAGAGTTCGGACTGGAGCATCAGCGTCTCCAAGACCGGCTACATCAGCGAAGCGGGGCGCTGCCTGGTGATGCAAGCGTGGATGCGGGGCCAGCCGATGGTGATCGTGCTGATGGATTCCAATGGCCGCTATATGCGCACCGTCGATGCGCAACGGGTGCGCCTGTGGCTTGAAGAGCATCCGGAGCGGGTGGTCGGCATTCCCGAACAGCAGCAGGGCTGACGCATCCGGGGCATCCGGGGATGAATCTCCCCGCTTGCGGGGCATAGGTGTCTACGGCTGGCGATCAAGAACAGCGGCGCTTCGCGCCGGATGGAACGAACTGGATTGCCGCGTCGCTGCGCTCCTCGCAATGACGAGTTCAGCAGGAACGAAACGCCCATCCACTCCCCGCCGCCAAGAAAACAGCGTCGCTTCGCTCCGTATGGTTGGACGCCCTCTCCCGGCCTTCGGCCACCCTCCCCCGCCAAGCGGGGGAGGGAAGTTGTCCATCGTGGGAGGGGAGTCCTTTGGAAGAACTCGTCATTGCGAGGAGCGCAGCGACGTGGCAATCCAGTTCGTTTTATGCGG